>JAFTLD010000058.1 GCA_017452945.1 Clostridia bacterium
CGCAGAGGGTCCACCTGTTCCCATTCCGAACACGGAAGTTAAGCTCTGCTGAGGCGACAATACTTGTCTGGAGACGGACCGGGAAGATAGCTCAGTGCCGACACCCAGTCAGTGATTTTAGCGCAGAGGGTCCACCCGTACCCATTCCGAACACGGAAGTTAAGCTCTGCTGAGGTGACAATACTTGTCTGGAGACGGACCGGGAAGATAACTCATTGCTGACATAAGCGAACAGCCGAACCGAGCGTTTGGCTGTTTGCACTTTAACAACAACGGAGCTCCCTGATCAGGAGAACCGCGGTAAATAAAATACTCCCGCTCCAAATATGGAGCACGGAGACGTATTCCTCCTTAGCTCAGTCGGTAGAGCACCTGACTGTTAATCAGGGTGTCACTGGTTCAAGTCCAGTAGGGGGAGCCAATCAGAGTCTAAATTGAAACATTTCGATGTTTTGTTTAGACTCTTTTTTTTACGCAAACATTTCAACCTGCATATTTTCAATAGATGCAATCTTCCGATATGCCACAAAAGTTAATTCTTCATAACCAATAAAAAAGGAACAGCCCCGATCATCGTCGGGACTGTTCTTTAGTGGTGTATGAAAATAAATCTCAATGCGGTCATTATATAGAATGATTTCGCGAATAAGAAGATTCACTAGCATGGTGCGCTCCTGTCTTAAGGCTTCAACGTAAAACTCTCGAATTGTTTTTTCCGGGATCTTGGTTATGATTTTGCTTTGCTCTATCAGAATATCCCTCTCTAATTCTGCTTGCTGCTTTTCAAGCTCATGTAAGCGTTTGTTGGTAGTGGCAGAAATGATTCCTTGTTCCAAAGCGGCAACAAGGTTTTCCAATGCTTTCTCAACCTTTGCTTTTTCTCTCTGTAGTTGTATCAGCCTTGTATTTTCTATGCATTGGCGTTCTTGCTCTCGCAGCAGATTACTGATAAGTGTATCCATGGTGTTTTCACGGGAGAGTTCTTTGATGATTATATCGATAACAAAATCTTCAAGAACATCTTTACGAATCATTTTTAGCTCGCAACCGTTGTGATATTGCTTCTTGCCATGGCATTTGTAATAACGTATGACCTCGCCACTTCTGGCTGTTCCTGTTTCCGCACTGATAGGATGTCCGCAATATCCACAGATAAGCTTATTTCGCAACAGGTATACTGTTTTTACACTGCGCTTTCCAAAGCGGTTTTGCCCAATTTTCTTTCGTACTGTATCAAACAGAGCCTGCGGAATGATCTGCGGATACATATTGTCAATGACTTCTTCGCCTTGATGATACACACCGGAGTATTTTTCATTTTTCAAGATGCCATAGACAGTATTCGTTACAAAGGGTTTACCTTTATAAAGCATTCCTTTCATGGTCATATTGGCGATAATGTTTCTGACAAAGGTGCCGAGCGCATACTGTTCAAACATATAGCGAACAGCGTTCGCACCTTCTTCGTCAATGACAATTTTCCTGCCGTCGAGCTTGTATCCGTACGGGATCCAGCCACCTTGGTAAAGCCCCTTGCGCCTTGTTTCATACATCCCTCGTTTGACCTTTTGAGAAAGTTCAGCTGAATAATACTGGTTCATACCTTCAAGCAATGATTCAAGAATGATACCCTCGGGTGAATCGGGTATGTTCTCCATAGCAGATAGCACCTTGACGCCGTTCATTTTCAAGGTGTGCTTATGAATGGTGGTTTCGTATTTGTCTCGAGAGAAGCGGTCGAGCTTATAAACGATCACGTAATCCCATTGCTTTTTACCGCTATCCTTTAACATGCGTTGAAAATCCGGACGCATATCGTTGGTGCCGGTCATGGCACGGTCGATGTACGTGCCTATGATCAAGATATTGTTTCGCTCAGCGTAATCATTACATACCCTGAGTTGTCCTTCGATGGACTGCTCGGTCTGGTTATCGCATGAATATCGCGCGTAAATAACTCCTTTTTTCATTGTGTGTTTTCCTCCTTTTCATTGTTGTTTGTTTGATAAAGTTCTCGAATACGCAAGAACAGAGCAGAGCACAAGCACTTTTGCTCATCTTTGCGCAAGGCTTTGAGATTGATTTCACCAACGGTGACGATTTCATGCTCAAGATGTTTCACTAACGGATCTCCTTTCCATTTGAGCATAGAAAAAGAGCACGATACGTTTAGATTCCGTACTGTGCCCATTGTGCAACCTCTGTTCCTGTGCGGAAATCACGGCTTGCCATGCTATACGACTTTTCTATGTATTCACAGTATAATAAGTTAATTGGTGCAGCACAAGGGCATTGAACCAACCGGTTCCAAAACAAAGTAAAACAATTTTGCAATGAAGACCTGTTAGAGCCAAACCAATCCCGTTATCTCCAATCTCTTTAGTTTCTTTCACCCAGCACCACCAACAAATCAGAAAAAAACGCAACCGTCAAGGGGAAAAGGAAAAAGTATTGCAGACAAGGCACAATAAAAAGAGCCGACTTGAAAGACTGGTATCTGTCAATCAAGTCGGCTTTTTGAATTTTCAGCGATACTTTTTCTCCCTTGACGGGGAAGGCTTTTTCTGATATAATCTCTCTAAACCCATAGTTATCAAAGCTGTTGGATATAAGGCAAGATAAATAGTTCTTGATTAATCGTAGAATTGATGATATAATAAAAACAACAGTAGGCAAGGGTTGCAAAAAGAAACGAAGGAAGGTGCCATGATGTTCAATATTATCTTTTGTGATGATAACAGTCAATACTTGGAATCACTGACTTCATACGTACAAAAAGAATGCTCTGCCATCGTTCCCGAAGGACTGGATTTTTCGATTGGACCTGTATTTAGGAGTGGACAAGAGGTATTGCAATATATGGGTGAGCACCATGTTGACGTGTTGCTTTTGGATATTGATATGCCCGGTATGAGTGGTTTTGACGTTGCGAAAATTATTTGCAAGGAATATCCTCATGTGAAAATCGTTTTTATGTCTGCCTATGATAATTTTGTTTATAGTTCTTTTGAGTATTATCCCTTTGCCTATTTGCGCAAATCGCACCTGGCTGACGAGTTTCCCAAAATTTTCAGTCGCCTTGTGGAAAGGCTGATAAAGACCGATCGGCAGATCCGGATTGCGACCACGGAAGGGATCAAATCACTTGACGCAAATTCGATCTTGTACATAGAGAGTGAGCGTAATTATTGCACTGTTCACTTGACATACGGTACCAAATACGTATGTCGCAGCACCTTGACAGCCTTTGAGCAAGAGATCACGGGTTTTGATTTTTATCGTATTCACTCTGCTTTTATTGTCAATCTTGAGCACGTGGAAAGGATCATGGAGGATGGCACTGTACTGGTGAAAAACGAGATGGTGCCCATTGCGCAAAAACGTGCCAAGGAGTTCAAAAAGGCGTATATGGACTATGTACGGAGGTGTTTTAACGCATGAATACTGTCATAGAAATATGCGCAACCGTTATTGATGGGGTGTTTCTTGCGTGGTTTGTGTCAAGAATGCACGGACTTTCGCCCATCAAAAAGCCCAAGGCTTTGATTTGCGTTTTTTTATTCCTTTGCTATCAGATCAGCGTTGATCATTTCTTCGAGGTGTTTGATCTGCTTGCTCTTGCAGGCGTTTTGGTGTTTGCCATCTGCTATTCGCTTTTGGTGGATCGCAAAAAGCCGATCTGGTCGGTGTTCTGCGGTGCAATATATGTGATTGTGATTATGCTTGCCAATACTATGGTATATTCCATATTTTCATTGGCTATTGAAAACGTGGACGTTGCAATTTACGGAACCCAGTCCTATTTGCGTATCATTTATTTGTTGGTATGTAAATTGGCGCAAATGGCGTTTTTCAGACTATTATTGCAAATATTCAAAAAGGAAAAGATGCTGGATGCCAAAAACGGCGTACTGTCTTTTGTGTTTACTGCAGCCACCGCCATTGGTCTGGGTGTCTTGATGAAGATTGCCGTGGAGTTTTCGCATGACGGAATGGACGTCAGCATCTTGATCCTTGCCTTTCTGCTCATTTTGCTCAATTTGATTTTGTATATCATGATCTATCAGCTGCAAGTTCTGCTTAAGAGTAAGTATGAATTGAATTTGATGCAAGAGAGAATGGCATTTGAGAAAAGCAGAGTGGATGAAGCCTCTGTGATATGGCGCAATATCAGGCAGGTCAAGCACGATCTCAAAAATCATTTTTCGGTCATGCGCGGTCAATTGGGGAACGGTGACGTTGAGGCGTGCAAGGCTTACATTGCCAAGCTCGACCGGACCGTTGACAATATGGGGAATATGATCAATTCCGGCAACTCGGTCATTGATTATCTGATCAATTCCAAGCTGTCGGGGTTGGAAGGCGTTGAGGTATTGATCTCGGGTTATGTAGGCAGCTATCATGATGTTGATGACGTAGATCTGGCTTGCATTTTAGGGAACGTCTTGGATAATGCTACCGAAGCCTTGCACCAAGTCGAGGGAGAGCGACGCATTGAATTGCTGTTTTTACAGAGAAAAGCCAATCGCATCATTATTTGCAAAAATTCTATCAAGGAGTCGGTTTTGGCAAATAACCGAAGTCTGAAATCCACCAAAGAATCGTCCGATATGCATGGCATTGGGCATCAGATCGTGGAAAATACCGTGAAAAAGTATCACGGATTGATCGATTATTTTGAAGAGGACGGCATGTTTGGTGTGCAGATCATGCTCCCCGAGACGTCTTCGCCGTCCAAATAAAACTGCATTAAGAATAAAAACGTCACCTCCCAAGGGCTTGGGAGGTGGCGTTTTTGTGTTAATTATCCCAAAAAATCGTGGATTATCCCAAAGCATTGAAATGGTGGAATGCTTTATATTATACTGATCAGGGATAGTAGGGTTATTTGTATTAAGTAGAAGTTTTTGAGGTGTTATTATGAAAAAAGAAAAAAGGCACATTACGCTGCCTTGGTGGGTGCCGTTTAGTATCCCCGTAGTGCTGTTTGCGGTCATTATGATCTTCATCATCACAGACACGCCCGAATACACGGTCAGATTCTCCCCCGGCTATGAAGGCGGCAGAGACAGGACCGAGACGGTTGAACGGAAGGACACGGTTCCCGTGCCTGGGGACATCTATCGCCCCGGCTACACGTTTGCGGGTTGGTGGTACAGAGATACGGATGGTTGGCGCCTGTGGGATTTTGGAAATGATAAGGTGCACGAGAATATCACATTGACTGCAAGGTGGGAACGAATCACGTATACGATTCATTTGGATGCAAACGGCGGCGAGTGTAGTGTGGCTGAGTACAAGGTAGATGCAAAAGGTGCCTTCAAGCTTCCTGTTCCAACAAGGGAAGGCTACTATTTTGCAGGGTGGTATTGCGGAGAATTCAAATTTGATAAGGGTACTTATCCATGGGATTGCGATTGTAGCGTCAAGGCAAAATGGACGACATATCCTCCTGATATGACAGTCAAGATCGGCAGATTCGAACAGGACGGCGATCTTGAAAACGGTGCGGAAGAAATTGAATGGTATGTGGCGGATTACAGGGATGGCAAATACTTTTTGGTCAGTAAATACCTGCTTGCAGAGATGCAATATGCCGAAAATGCTCACGACACCGCTTGGGAGACCTCGCTGATCCGTGCATATCTCAATGACGAATTCCTTATCTCTGTATTTACCGACCGGGAACAGCAATATATCGTTCCGACAGCCTTGCCGGAGGGCGTTATCGACCGCGTTTTTCTACTAAGCAAAAAAGATATTGAAGAGATCATCATTGATTTTTATATCTGCATCGGATTGCCGAGCGACCACCTGATCGCACAAGGGTTTAAGGTGCACAACACACAGTACGATGAAATGCATCCGGAAACCATATATCAAACGACTTGGTATTATCTGAGAGGAAAAACAACGGTTGACGGTCAATGGTTTGGCAGCGGTTCGGGTAAAGCTCCGATCCGCCCAGCTATGTGGATCGATGAAGCTTACATAAACGAAATAAGCCCCGTGAAAGGAGAAAAATCATGAAAAAGCTACCCTGGTGGGTGCCGTACAGCATCCCTGTGATCATCTTTGCGGCAATCATGATCTTCATCATCACAGACACACCCGAATACACGGTCAGATTCTCCCCCGGCTATGAAGGCGGAAGAGACAAGACCGAGACGGTAGAACGAAAGGACACAGTTCCCGTGCCCGATGAAATCTTTCGCCCCGGCTACACGTTTGCGGGCTGGTGGTACAGGGATACTGACGGCTGGCGCCTGTGGGATTTTGAAAATGACAAGGTCTTTGAGGACATCACGCTGACCGCACGCTGGGAGCGCGTCACGTATACGATCCATCTGAATGCCAACGGTGGGGAGTGTCATATGACTGAGTACCAGGCTTCCCTCAACGAGATCCTGGATCTGCCCGTACCCAAAAGAGAGGGCTATACCTTTGCGGGCTGGTATATCGGCGAGTTTGCCGCAGACAACGGGCTTTTCGTGTTCCCCGGCGAATGCTTTGCCAAAGCCAAATGGGTGACCTATCCGCAGGGTATGACGGTCAAAATCGGTCACTTTGAGCAGGATAACAACCCCCAAAACGGGCCCGAGGAGATCGAATGGTACGTGGTGGATTACAAGGACGGCAAATATTTCTTGCTCAGCAAATACGTCCTGACCTATCGTCAATATGCCGAGATCCTTTATGACGAAATATGGGAGACCTCCCTGCTGCGCGAATATCTGAACGGTGAGTTTTACGATACGGCATTTACCGAGCAGGAACAACAATTCATCATGCCCACCGCCCTGCCCGAGGGCGTGACCGACCGCGTGTTTTTGCTTTCCGAAAAGGACGTTAAGGACGTTGTGATCGACGGCTTTTTGATCATGGGGATTGCCACCGACTACGCTGTCGCGCAGGGAATGGAGGTATATAATATCTTTTTTAACCCCATGCACAAGGACAAAGGCACCTACGACATTGCCTGGTACTACCTGCGCGGGTCATCCACTCTGCCCGGTGCTTTTAGCAACGTAGACCGCAAAGACGGCGTCCGCCCTACTATGTGGATCGATGAAGCTTACGTAAACGAAATAAGCCCCGAGATAGGAGAAGAACCATGAGAAAGCTGCCCTGGTGGGTGCCGTACAGCATCCCGGTCGTGCTGTTTGCGGTCATCATGATTTTCATTTTCACAGATACTCCGGAATACACGGTCAGATTCTCTCTGGGCTATGACGGTGGCAGAGACAGGACCGAGACGGTTGAACGAAAGGACACAGTTCCCGTGCCCGATGATATCTATCGCCCCGGCCATACGTTTGCAGGCTGGTGGTACAAGGATGAGGACGGCTGGCGGCTGTGGGATTTTGAAAACGACAAGGTCTATGAGGACATCACGCTGACCGCGCGTTGGGAGCGAATCATGTATACGATTTATCTGAATGCCAACGGTGGTGAATGTGATATGACCGAGTATAAGGCTTACCCGAACGAGAAGTTGAAGCTACTCGTACCCAAAAGAGAGGGCTACACCTTTGCAGGATGGTTTCTTGGTGAATACGATGCCGACGGAGGTATTTACGTTTGGTCAGGCGACGGTTATGCCAAAGTCAAATGGGTGACCTACCCGCTCGGTATGACGGTTACGATCGGTCGTTTTGAGCAGGATAACAATCCCCAAAACGGGCCTGAGGAGATCGAATGGTATGTCATTGATTACAAGGACGGAAAATATTTTTTGGTCAGCAAGTACCTCTTGACCTACCACAGATATGCCGAGAGTAATTATGACAGGACATGGGAAACATCCTTGCTTCGCGCCTATCTGAACGGTGAGTTTTATGATACAGCATTTAACGAGCAGGAAAAGCAATTCATTACGCCCACCGTATTGCCCGAGGGAGTGACCGACCGCGTGTTTTTGCTTTCCAAACAGGACGTTACGGATGTTGTGATAGACGGCTTTTTGGTCATGGGGATCCCCACCGACTACGCTGTCGCACAGGGGGTGGAGGTATATAATACCTTTTTCAATCCAATGCACAAGGACAGCGGCACCTACGACATTGCATGGTACTATTTGCGCGGAATGCGGGTCTTGTGTAGCGCATATGGAAATACAGCCGGTAGTGAAGCGGTTCGCCCTGCTATGTGGATCGATGAGAGTTATGTAAACGGAAACCAAGAATGATACGTACAGAAAGGATGAATAAAATGAATAAAAGAATTACAACCATACTCGCGCTCTGGCTGCTGCTTTGCGCGCTGTGCGCGGTTTTATCTGCGTGCGGTGACAAGAACAAGCACGAGATCAACGAGCTGCACCAAACAGAGGTAGTCAAAAACGACCTTGCCGAATACGGCAACTTCGTTTGGGCTGAATCAGGTAGAATTTATCGCTTTAACCGCAAGACAGAGACCTTCTATACTGCCTGCAACGACCCCGAATGCGATGGAAGATGCCCTGTGGACTGCGTGATGAGCTTCTTTGCGGGCGTTCATGATCAAAAGCTGTATTTTTCGGCCTATCAGCAATTCACGCACATTACCATGTTAGCCTATCAGGACGTCGTGACCGGTGAGACGCACGTGCTCAAAACCATGAGTGACACCGCAGACCCCAAGTCCTACCAGACTTTTATTGATGCAGATTGGTGGTACTATAAATGCATGCTGCTCAAGGAGGGGGGAGACGCCACAAAGCCCTCGGACTACGAGCCCTATATTTGCAGAATTTCGCTGGACGGCTCCAAGGATGAAACAATCTGTGCTTTGTCTGATGCCGAATACGTATTCATGGCAGCAGACGGCAAGGTGGTCACTGCCTTGGCGGATAAGCTGTACGTGTTTGACGTCGCAACCGGGCAGAAGCAAGAGCTTTACAATTTTACGCAAAAAGGATACATATCCACCATGTCCACCGCGCAATACTACGACGGAAAAATGTACTTCACCGCGCTTGCCCAGAACTATGCCACCGAGCAGTATACGGGCGGGCAGCAGCGCATGTCCTTTTTGATGTGCATTGACCTTGAAAGCGGGCAGGCAGAACGCGTGGTGGAGCAGCCTGTTGAAAGCTTTACCGTGACCGAGCAGGGCATTTATTACGTGCCCTTCGAGCTGCGCTATCTGCACGTGCCCGAAAACCCCGAGCAGAATCCGCGCGAGGTAAAGTATTGCTTATTTGAGGAATCCATTTATTTCTGCGGGCACGATGGCAGTGATGCAAAAATCGTTTACACCAACGACAAGCTGGATTTTTCCTTCCGCTTTACCGTGGTCGATAACACGCTGTACGGCTGGCTGTTTGACTATGACGAGCAAGAAAAAAACTATTCCTCCTCGGGTTATTTCGGATCGGTCAGCTTTGACACGGGGCGCATCGTGCACGCCGAAAAGCCGGATAAAGAATGATGCAACTATATAGATCCGAGCTGCGAAAGCTGTGCAGTTCGCGCACGGTTTGCATTGTATTCATCGTGCTGCTGTGCATCAATTTTCTACTTACGGCATACCTGTCAAAGCCCTTGCCGCACGAGGATGCCAAGAGGCAAGCATTCGAGGATTACCTGAACTCTCCGGAACAGACCGAGCAGTATTACAAGGAGCTGAAAATGCTTGCGTCCTTGAACGGGCGAGAGGAAGATCCGAATTTTCCATACTCCTACTATGGCTCACCCAAGTACGATGATTTTCTGATCTTGCGGCTTGTATATCAGCGTGTTGATTATATCGAAAACGGTTATGCAAAGCAGCTTGACAGCATCATTTCCATGAGCGAGCGCAAGCTGGACGATATGTACAGCTTTTACTATGACGACGGCGACTATGAGATCAAGGAACAAAAGGCCATCCTTGAAAGATATCGATTCGTTAAGGACAATGTACAGCTGCCGCTTGAATACGCGCACGGCTACGATACCTATATCCAAAACAACACTGTCTCGGTCTTTGTGCTGCTGTGCGTATTGGTCTTTGCGTCGTACCTGTTCCTGGACGAACGAGCCTCGGGCTTTGAGAGCATCTTGCGCAGCGCCAAGCACGGGCAGGGAAGGACCTTTATTGCCAAAGCCCTTGCATTGCTGAGCGCGACTTTGTTTTGCGTAGTGGTCTTTTCGCTGACTACCTTTGCAGCAGTTGGTATTATGCAAGGATATTCGGATATTTCAAGCCCTATCCAAGTCTTCGAGGATTTTACTAAGGTTCCCTTTGAGGTATCGATACTCGGCTACATGCTGCTGCAGCTGCTTGTGCGCTTTTCGGCATTTGTACTCATTGCAGCCTTTGCCTCTTGCCTTGCTTGTTTGAAGGTGCCTTATATTGCTTCAATCGGTGGGGGCATTGCGCTGTATGGCGTCAGCGTGATCATCAGCAACCGTACTTACATGGGCACAACGCCCGCTGTGCGCTATCTCAACCCTGCTGCTATGATCGAAACTTGCGCATTGCTTGGCTTTGACCGGTACGTTTCGTTATTTACCATACCTGTTCCTTATCTTGCAGCGTCACTCCTGATTGCGGTCATGGCAACAGCAGCTTTGTTTGTCGCGGGCGGTATTCTGTTCTGCAAGAACGTGCGCATCCCGAGCCTGCAAAGACGCTTTAAGATACCCAAGATTCTTGCTCCCAATCTTCCCGTGGCAAGAAAAAAGTACGGAAAAGTGCACACTTTTGCTTGGTATGAGCTAAAAAAGAGCCGCTTTTTACTGCTTCTGGCTGCAATATGCGTGCTTTTGGCTATCAAGAGCGCGTACATGGACAAGACCGTTGGCAATATGGAAAGCTATGACCAAGCCATTTATTACGAATACGTCACCACGATACAGCCCATGGATGACAATGAGCGCGCTGGCTATATGAGGGCAGAGCGCGAGCGCATTGATTCGATTCTGCTTGCCGCAGAAGCCAATCGAAATGCCTTTTCAAACGACCAAATGACGGCAGAGGACTATTTCGCTTACTGCGAGCAGCTGACCGACGCAAGGGCGCGCAACGGTGTGTTTGCACGCGTGGAGAATTACGTAAGTTATATTGAGCGCAAGAATGCGCAAACGGGCGGTGACGCCAAGATCATTTACAGCATTGGCTACGAGCATCTTTACGGTTTACCTTCCGACGTCTTTGTGTGCGCTGCGCTGATGCTCTTATGCGTGAGTGCGTTTGCCGTAGAATATCGGTCGCAATCCTCCATGGGCGGCTTTTCGCAGATCTTGCGCGTTGCCAAGCACGGAAGGATTCGCACCTTTGCTTGCAAAATGCTGACCTTTGGCGCAATCGGTGCAGTGATTTCAATTGTCTTTCGTGCCGTCACGTTATGGATCGTGTCGCATAATTATGTGTTGCCCGATTTGGATGCCGCACTGTATTCCATTCAAGCCTTTACCGACGTAAACTCGAATATCACCATCGGGCAATATATGATGCTTGATCTGGGCTTGCAAGTCGTACTGGGCGTGCTGGTTTCGGTCATTGTTGGCTCCATCTCTTGCATCTGCCGCCGTCCGCTTGCCACAATCAGTGTCAGCTTACTTGCCATCGGGCTACCTGAGGTGTTAGCAAGCACCGTTCTGCCACAGCTTGCTGCATGCAGCGTGCTTTCGCTTTCCTCGCCGCTCAGTATCACTATGCTTTCTGCGCAAAAGCAGCTTCCCGGGGGCGATTTCACTTATCTTTTAGGCGCGGTCATGCTGCTTGCCGTGCTGAGTGCGCTGCTGACCCTGCTTGCAGGGCGCAGATTCTGTAAATCTCATTATCATGGGGGAAAATCATGAAGCTGATCTTACAAAACATCAGTAAATCATATGGCTCGGTGCGTGCACTCTCGGATTTTTCCGCGGAGCTGACGCCCGGCATTTACGCACTGCTGGGTCCCAACGGATCGGGCAAAACCACGCTGATGCACATTCTGACCGATAATCTGCGTGCCGATACGGGAGTTGTATTGTATGCCGACGGGGACGAAGAGCCGCAAAACGTCAAGGGCATGGGCAAAGAATTTCGCGAAAAGCTGGGCTTTATGCCCCAGTATCCGGGCATGTATCCGAACTTTACAGCAAAGCAATTCTTGCAATACGTTGCTGCACTCAAGGGCGTAGGCGAAAAACAAAAAAAGCGCGAAAGAGACGCGCAAATCGAAAAACAAATCACCGAGATCTTAGACGAATTGGAGCTTTCGGACGTAGCGCACCGTAGAATCGGCACTTTCTCGGGCGGTATGAAGCAGCGCCTCGCCCTTGCACAGGCGGTGCTGGGCGACCCAAAAATTCTGATCCTTGACGAGCCGACCGCAGGGCTTGACCCTAAGCAACGTATTGCGGTACGCAACTATATCTCACGCATCTCGCAGGACAAGATCGTCATCATCGCCACGCACGTCGTCTCCGACATCGAATTTATCGCCAAGGAGATCATCATGCTGCGCAAGGGTGTCATTACGGATAGTGGCAGCCCCTATGACTTAACTCGGAAAATAGAAGGGAAGGTCTGGCAGGTAGCTGTGAACCCCGAGGAAGTACAGCCAATACAAGATCGTTTTCGTGTCGTGAATATTCAGAATAGTGAACAAGGTGTGATCTTGCGCATTCTGTCTGATAACAAGCCCACCGAGAATTCTGTGACTGTGGTACCCTCCTTGGAGGATTACTATCTTCATGTGTTCGGAGAGGTTCTTTAAGTTACTAATGGGTAGACTATGTTAATAATGTAGTATGGCAAAGAGCCGGACGTTTGACGCGGAGCTATGCCATTATTGGAGGTGAAAAATGGTTGATGATCGAAAAGAATCATTATGGATTCATTGTCCGATCTGCAAAGGGAAAACAAGGACAAAGGTATATGAAGATACTGTTCTTGTAAAGTTTCCGTTATACTGTCCGAGGTGTAAAGAGGAAATTCGGATAGACGTTGTAAAATTGAAAATGGTGTTAAGCAAGTGAGCCAGACACAAAAGTGCAGAGCCAGCTTTTCCGTTTTTTGTAGCGGATAAGCTGGCTCTTTTTCATTCAATAGGTAATGCGTTTTTGTCGCGTAAAGCTGTAAGTACAGATTGGAACACGGGAATGATAGCCGCCGCTTCTTCCTCGCTACATTCTTCGATCAGCACACGAAGCTGACGGAGTGCGGGGGATTCTCTGCGTATTTCGGGATTAAAGATTTCCCTTGCGTCTATCTTCAATGCGCGTACCAAAGGATATAAAACTTCCATTTTGGGATTGCCTTTATAGTTCTCAATGTTCAATACAGTACGTACATCAATATCAGCTAAATCGGCAACCTCGCTTTGAGTAAGATCTAATTTCCCACGGGCGCGCTTTACGGCATCACCTAAAGGACGTGAGTAGTCGTGCATTGCAATTCACCCCCTATATATTTTACAATACATTTCGTTTCGATTGTATTCGACACGATTCATCTATTGGGTGTAATGTAATACATGCGCCGGGTGAAGGGAGTTTCAATATGGAAAAATATAAAATAATTATAATAATGTATTTGAAGATGAATTTCAATGTTTCACGCAGGGTAAGTATGCCAGTATAACTGTACTGCAATTCACATCTCAATATTTTTGCGCTCGTTCGCGTCCGGCGAACGGGCGTATTTTGTCTATTAATCGAAAATACGGTTTGCCTTTTGTCCGCGCACCTCCTTTTGATTTTGAATTTCACAATTTCAAAATCAAAGGAGGAACAGGTCATGAAAAAGCTGACCGTTACAGTTATGAATCGGTGCGGAGAAACTGAATGCATATCGGCATACGTTGAGGATGAGGTTGCAGAAGCATTGGAGCAATGTAGCGATGAGGTGCGTCGCGTATACATATTGGACAAGCATGAAGAGCAGAACGCTGATCGGAGAGAGACCAGGCGGCACTGCTCTTTGGCGCTGATCATGGAAGAAGGAGAGCAGTTTGGCACGAATGAATACAATCCCGCTGTCGAAATGATGAAATGTGAGGACAATGAGCGGTTGTATGAAGCTATGAGAACCTTGACGGACAAGCAGTATCAAGCACTTTGGCGGTATGCCGTGGACGGATTGACCTTTGAGGAGATCGGAGAAGAAATGGGGATCCGCTGGGAGACGGTTCGGGAGCATTACAAGTTTGCCTTGAAAAAACTTCGGAAAATTTTGAGGGATACCCCCTAAAAACCCCGCGTCCGTGGCTTTATAGTGAAGGGCAGACCTCTTTGGCTCTTCAAATACAGTTACGGAGGTGCAACTATGCTGACGTTAGAACAAATCAGAGAGGACTTGAAGGACATTCGCTACTATTATGCCAGAAAGCAGATTTTCGATGCTGCTGTGCAAACGGTGGGTATTGCAGAGATCATTGCCAAAGTGGAGCGGTACAATCGTGCCGCCCGTGCAGCGCCGCCGCGTCTGTTCGATCTGTACATCTCGCTCTATATCAAGAATAACACCCAAGAGGGGCTTGCAATGGAGATGGGATATACCACGGAGTACATTCAGATCCAGAATAAGAAGCTGGTGCTGTTTCTGCAATCCAAGCTGTCGGAAGGGGGAGCGAGGAAATGAAAAAACAGCCTGAGTTTATGGTCAATGCGACCAACGTATACAGGACACAGCATTTTATTGTCCGGCAGAGGATCGGGGTGCTGTATAGTATTTCGGACCATAACGTACTGTACAGCAGAGACACCTATTATGCGAGAACTCCCGAACGCAATGCTGCCTACGAATCCCTGTTCTCGGGGAAATCCGAGATTGACGGCAAGCGTATAGCCGTTGCCGTATATCTGCGTGAATATCGGTTGTAAAAGGGAAGAGCGGGTGAACAGTTGGGGCTGGTTGGGGTAAGGTATAGGCGTGATTACTGGTGAACGACCGAGCTTAGCCGTATAATGGACGTGTCAATGGGACGAGGGAAAAAGAACGATGGATCGTGCGGAGCTTGCAAGATAAGGTGGCCACCCTCTGACACAGCATCGCATGAGACGAGTGTTTCACATAAGCGTCCCGCGACAAAAACAACAATCAAATAGCCCCCGTGGGCGCAATCAAATCAAAAGGAGGTTTGCGTATGGCAAACGAAAAGTACAACAAGCGCAGATGGGCGATTCCGTCCAAGCGAGCCAAGGGTTATGCCGAGGAGCGCAAAGCTAAGGTACACAAGCACGGTCCCAAGGAAGGTCGCGAGCTGACCGACTATGAGGCGGGTATCCGATCCGGTTATCTGCAGGCACAGGGCGATCATGCCGGACTTTACAAGTACAAGAAGGCTTTGTCCGAAGGCAAGTCCAAGTCCGAGGCACGTGCGATCTCTCAGCGCAAAGGCAACGGCTAAATAACATAACAGGAGGTAACGAAATATGAATGCAGAAAAGAACATCATTGTGGAGCGCGAGGTGTTTGAGAAGGATGGCAAAACCTATTTTTCCTACTTCATTCGCGGTCAGGTGCGTGGCAAGGACGTAAAGGTCGCTATCATTCCCCCCGACAAGGGCGGATATACCGTGCTGGATATCGTGTTTGGCAACACCATGGCGGCTGAGCTGGTGGTCAAGCCCTTTGAGATCAAGGACGATGCTACCGGTAAGGTCATTTCCGGCAACACCTTCGCAGTCAAGTCTTATGACGAGAACGGTGAGGAATATGAATGTGCAATCAAGCCCTTCCGTGCATCCGACAAGGCACTCTTGAACATGCTGGTTAAGTAAAGCACAAATAGCAAGCAATAAGTAAAAAACATGGTTTCTGCGGCTTGGGTAGCGGACAAGCCCTGCCCGAGCCGCAGTTTTGATCAAACATAATAAAGGAGGTATCTATGGACAAAACCAAAGACACAGCCAAGAAGTCCGAATCAGGTTTTAAGCGTACCGTGAAGAAAGCGGGCGCAAAAACCAAGGCATTTGTGGATAAGAAGGCAGCCCAGGAAAGGAACATCGCCGTCAATATGAGAACGATATTGATGCAGCCTATGACATCGGCTTTCAGAAGGGGTGGAACGAAGCATACAGCATCCCTAAGCGTTCCGGTGCAAGAGCGGCAGCGGCAAAGGGCTTTAAGAAAGGCATTGCCAACCGCTACCGTGCGGACAAGTACGCATAGTCCCGCAAATGCAAATCCCACTAAATCAACTCAAAATCAAGGAGGAATTATCCCTATGAAACACACAAGAAAGTATCTTTCTATTTTTCTGGTGGCAGTGATGATCATCTCGGCACTTTCTCTTGTTGCCTGTAATCCGCATAGCAATGATAAAGACCAAGGGATCAAGAACGAGAGTGTAAGCATCTCCAAGTTTTCGCTGACACCCCAGAGCACACAATTCATTTCGCTGTCTGCCTCTGCGCCGACACGTTCTGCCACGAATGCAAACGTGATCGAGCATACGCTGACCGCGACCGTTCTGCCCGAGTCCGCAGAGAATAAGCAGGTGGATTGGTCGGTTGCATGGGCACAGACGGCTATTACCTATGACGTAGAGGACTACGTGACAGTTACTCCCCAGAGCGATGGCAGCAACGTGGCAACTGTAACCTGCTTGCAGCCCTTTGCGGGCAATATCATTATCACGGTCACCACTCGCGAAGGTGGCTTTACCGCACAGTGTGTATGTAAGTACGTAGATCTGCCTTCTGTTATGGAAGTGGATCTGTCCGGTGCAACTGTCGTGACCGACACCAGATGGAACGTTGACGTCGTAGAGGTAGGAGATGCATCCGAGAACTACTATGCAATCGAATTGTCCAACATTTTTGGTGAGGTAGGCGAAGGCTTCACCCCCGAGTATGATATTTCCTTGCAGGCGTTCGGTCGTATTACTACGTCGAATGTTATCTATGATGCAAACGGCCAGGTAACCGACGTTCAGGCCGGAACGGTCGAACTGCAGGCATTTGATCTGATGGAAACGGCCGGCTACTGCTATGCATATTTCCTCGGAAACGGTATGTATAACTTTGTCAATGTTCGCATTTCGAACGGTCAGCTGTATGTGATTGGTCAGCAGTATCCCGAAGCTTATGTCAGCCAAAAGACCAACGCAGACGGAACCAGTGTCAAGTCGGTGTTCAGTAGCTATACCGATGGCAAGGAGCCTTACGTACAAGTTACCCTGACCGAGAAGACTACGGGAATTACCTACACCTTCAATGTCCGTACCGTGGGAACAGTCAATGAAGTTACTCTGGACAATAACGAACTCATTTTTTAAGCAGATACCCATTAGCGGTATCTGTACCTACCTATATAAGGAGGAAGCCCTATGAAACAAACAAATAAGCTTGCGGCTCTGTTACTTGCGGTTGTGACAATTCTCATGGCTGTGTCGCTGACAAGCTGTGCGCCCGAGCATCTTTCGTCCAATCAGATGGATGGTGAGATCTCAAGCTCGGATACGCTTGCCACAGAACCCAAAACAAGCCCGTATATCGCGCTGTCTGTCTCGCCTGTGACTGTGGCGACCACCGCCAACACCACCGTGCTCAAGCAAACCTTGACAGCAACCGTCATTCCGGTCACTGCGGCAAATAAACAGGTGGACTGGTCGATTGCATGGGCAGATAGCAAAAACACCCGCAACGTGACCGATTACGTCACGGTCACACCCAAAACAGATGGCAGTACGGTTGCAACCGTTGCATGCTTCAAGCCGTTTGACGGGAATATTGTCATCACGGTCACGACCCGTGACAGCGCATTCCGTACGCAGTGTATTGTCAGCTACGTGGGCAAGCCTACCGACGTGGTGTTTACCGGTAACCTGACCGCCACCTCCGGCTTGTACCGTGTTGCTCCCGAAGGCAGCTATACCTTCAACGTCAGTCTGACCAATCCCATTGGCACAGTCGGCGAACAGTATGACGATATCGAGATCAGCGTCGGTGCAGTCGGCTCGGTCATCCTTGGATACCGTGAGTATTATACTATGTCGGATACAGAGAAGTGGTACGAGTCGTCCAACGTGACTGTCGAGCTCAAGACTCTGGCGGACAAGTTTATCTCTGCTACCTACAACAACGGTGTGCTGACGGTCAACACGCAGGGCGCCGTAGAGGATTATTACGAGAGCATGCAGCGACTGGACGGGGGCCGAACCCGTGCCTATAAGAATCAGTTCCGTTCCTACGTCAACGACTGCTACTTTACGGTGACGATTACCGAAAAGACCTCGGGATTATCCGAGACCATCAAGTTCCGCATTGACAACACCGCCGTGTCCGGTATCTCGCTGGATCACGACAGAATGTCCTTTTAAGGAGGTGATCACTGTATGAAATGGACCAAAATTTTGATTTATGCGCTGATCGTATTGGCGCTGATCGGCATCCTGGGCTTCATCATTTATTTCACGGGAGGCTTTACCACCGACTTCACCGGCTTTTACGTTACGGTGGACGGAGAGGACGTACTGAGTACGGGCAGTAATTTTCAAACCAGCCATGACGATCCCATGCACGTCGAGGTCAAGTATGTGTTTGCTTCTCCCAACGACCAAGCCAAGGGTTATAGCGTCAAGGTCGTACCCAATCCTATCAAAGATAAGGACTTCGATTTTCGCTTGAACGGAGATTTGTATGCGTTCCAGGCGGAAGACGATCTGACGGCAGGCTTTGAGATCAAGCAGGAGGATACGTCCTTTACTCTGACGCCCAAGGGGGATCTGACCGCTATCCTTTCTGCGGTGTATCCCGGGTATACCGTGGCTGACTGCAACGATAAGGCATATGAGAATATGTTCACGCTGATCGTCACTTCGTATAACGGTGAGGCTGAGGTGCATATCAACTTCACCGTGACCGAGGATATTCAAGGCGTCATCCTGGATCAGGAGGTGATCGAGTTTTGATGCACACGGGAGCAGTAAAAAGATCGCTGCTCCGCGTGACCGCTGTGGCGATGGTGCTGATGACTCTGCTTGGAGTCTTTGGTACCACCGCCTATGCGGCGGATAACGGCAGCAGCTTTGATCATACCAAGGTGCTGGATGATTTGACTTCTTCCACTGTGAACGGGGAGCCCTTTGATATCCGAGACTATCCCTTTGACGAGGACGGAGAGGTACAGGTCATCAGTTTTATGGAATATTGTTATTCTTATAAGGCAAACCAGCGGGAGCATTACGGTCTCTATGTATATATCTACAATCCCAAGGGGCTGAACCTTTCGGTCAATGAAAAGCAGAACAAGATCCAAATGGCTGTGTCATATGATGCCGAGGGCAATCCCGATGATTATGAGAAGTTCAGCCTGGAGTTTTGCAGCAAGATCGAGGCGGGCAGCTACAAGAATCTTTTCTATAAGTACAAAGTCATTGAC
>JAFTLD010000025.1 GCA_017452945.1 Clostridia bacterium
CATCTGCGAAATATTTGCTCGCGCAAAACTGCGCAGCACCCTCCGGCGCTGAATTTTTTGATGGATTTTGTCAAAGCGAGTCGAAGCAAGAAACACATCTTGCAAGACGAGATTTGGCGAAATACGCGAAAAATTCTCGCCGCAGAGCGTATGAGTTCGGCTCTCTTCGGCTATAAAATAAAGGACTGCTTCAAATTTTGAGGCAGTCCTTCTTGTATATCTTTTAAGCGGTTTTTGTTTGACAAAGTGCTATTCTGACTTTGTCGGAGTTGACATTGCGCTATTACGCAGTAGGCGAAACGCGCTGCCTTTTACCTGCCGCCTCTGTGGCCTCCGCCGCCACCCATACGGCTGCCGCCTCCGCCACCGCGACCACCGCGGCCTCCCGACGAGATAATGGTGGTGGTAACAAATCTACCGATCTCACGGTCATCACTGTTGGTCAGATCCAGCGTGGCAAATCTGTCAAGCGGATAAGCCGTGGAGTGCTTCTTTCTCTTGTAGCTTGCCGATACGCTCTTAGCACTGATCGCACCGACGATCGCACCAATGATCAGCGAACCGATCAGAATCAGCATCCATGACACGCCAAGTCTGCCCATGTACGCCTCGGCACTCAGCTCTGCATAGGCACAAAGGCCGTCTGCGATGTTTCCCTGCTTGATGTTGTGATACACACGGCTGTCGTCGAGGATGTAATCAATTTCCTTTTCGTTGATCTTACGGTATGCATCTCCATACGTGTAAATATCATAGAAGATCTCAGAATGGGTCGCACTTACCACCAAAAGGACTAAAGGATCGTCATCACTCAGACCGCGATCAGCCAAAAATTCTTGGCCGAAATATTTTTCGCGGCCACCGTAGCTGTAATCCGAAAAAAATACGTACGCACAGATCGGGATCCCCGTCTGTTCACTTGCCAGCTCCAGCGCGGCATTGACCAAAAACTCCTGATCATCGCTCAAAAGATCATCCACGTCATGAACGTCCGTCAAAGAATCGGGGAACGACTCCTGCTCGGATTGCGCATTTACGGGCAGAGCACCAAGCACGATAAGAACAAGCAAAATGCTTGCAAAAAATTTCATTCTCTTCATAGCAGCACCCACCCCAAAGCAAATACTACTGCCGCAACGGCAGCCATGACTGCTGTGAACAACGCAGCCAGCTTTACCTTACTGATAGGCAGCTCGCCATATACCTTGCCGGTATACCCATTCATGGCATAACGGTAAATATTCCCCTCTTTGTCACTGTAATTCAGCACCCACACGGGCATCAAGGCATACTCCCAGTTGCTGTGTCGGATATTCAACTGCAGCTCACCCGGATCGCTCTGTCCTTCGATCGTGCCGCGCAGCAAACGTCGGGCATAGCCCTCCATACGGCTGCGCACCTCTTCGCTGAGCTCCTCGCGCTCAATATCGCGCTTTTTTGCAATAAAACCGGTCAGATAAGGCATGGAAAACTCCTCAAGCGACTCCGAGGGATAGGGCAAAATACCCTCCAGCATTTCCTTATCCTCGGTAGACAGCGCGCCTGTGACGATATCCTCGAAGTGGATCTCACCGTCACGCACGTATGCCAGCTTGGTGGTTTCGGTATACTTGACGTTGCCCACCACCCAAGAGCGCAGGCGTGTGCCCTGGGTGTGCAGCGAAGCAGAGCTGTCCGCATCGGTCACCCAGAAGGGATAGTACACACCCGTGATCAGCTCGACCTGCTCAGCACTGAAATAATCACGCGGTACAAAGCGGTGGCTCTTGGCATATTTCAAAAATTTTTCAATTGCCTGCTGCTTACCAAAGCGGAACGGTATGACCTTATCGGGGCGGAATGCACCCGAAAGCTGATCAGACAGCACAACGGGATTGTGGCAATAATAACAGAAATCCGCTACGGTCTCGCCATCCGCCATCACGTCGGCACCGCAGGATGGGCAATGATAGGCATGCAGCTGCGCACGGAACTGTGCATCCTGTTCCTCTTTGACCTTGGCCTTCTCTGCGCTGTTTTGATCATCCAGCTCCTGCTTGGAAAAATCAGAAAGACAGAACTCGCAGGAAAACCTTCCCTTTTCGGCATCAAAGAGCAAGCCGGCACCGCAATTGGGACATTGATAAGTGACTGTCGTGCGTCCCATATGCTATTTATGCACGGCGAGCGCCGCATTCGGGGCAGAACTTGCCCGTACCATTGTTTTTATGACCGCACTCGGTGCAGAACCAGGAATCATCCTCAGGCTTTTTTGCACCGCATTCAGAGCAGAACTTTCCGGTGTTGACCGCACCGCAGGAGCAGGTCCAGCCTGCAGCTGCTTCGGGCTTCTTTGCACCGCACTCGGAGCAGAATTTGCCCTGATTGACTGCGCCGCAAGCGCACTGCCAGCCATTTGCCGCAGCGGCAGCCTTCTTTTCCTCTGCATCACGCGCCATTTGCGCACGGTTGGATTCACTTGCTGCTGCCATAAAGCCGCCGCCTGCGTTCATGCCCATGCCCATACCCATAAAGGCCTGTGCGCTTCCGTTCGCATTGCTGCCCGCAGCCTCAAAGCCGCGTGCCATTGCGCCCTGGACGTAGCCCTCGCGAATCGATGCGTCGCCAAGCATTGCACCCTGATTGCGCATGTTGATCAGCTTCTTGCTTTCCTCATCATAAGAAACGCTGGCAATACCTACGCTGAGCACCTCCATGCCGCGCAGTGCCTTCCAATCGGCATCCAGCTCGGTTGCCATATAGGTCGACAGCTCGCGCGACTTGCTTGCCACGTAAGAGATACGGATACCGTCTGCCGACATGCGGTTGATGGCAGCCTGCAGTGCCTCCAAGAACTCGGAGAGATACTGCTCGTTGATGGTGCTGATCTCTACGCGGTCAGCGTTCTTGGGCAGTGCCTCGGTGTAGAACTTGATAGGATCGGTGATCTTGATCGAATACGTACCGTGTGCACGCAAGAACAGCTCAGCATTATAGAAATTGTCGAAATAGTTGACGGGAGAACGCGTACCGAATTTGATACCCTTGATCTCCTGCAAATTGATAAAGTACGCCTTTTGCGCATAGGACGGCACACCGCCGAACTTGATACGCGAAAAGGTATCCTTGAGAGCATCGCCAAACTCACCGCCAAACAGCGAGGGAGCACTGGAATTGTCCACCTTGAAATAGCCGGGCTCGGCTGTATAGTCCACTACCTTGCCGCCATCCACCAGCATCATGAACTGACCGGGATAGACGTGAATGATCGAGCCATTGGAAATAACGTCCTCGGTACCCTTTTTATTATTGTTTCGCTTGTCGTTTCTGCGTACGGTCACGCCCTTGGTAAATACCGTTCCTTCGCCCATGGAATCGGCCTCAATGACCTCCAGCCACTGATCGGCAAGAGCACCGCCAACCGCATGCATTGCTGCTTTGATAATACCCATTTGTATTTTCTCCTTGTATATGATTTTCTGTTAGCGCGGGCGATTCTTGAATCGCCCCTACGAATCTTTTTTCATTTTTTACGCGTTACTGCCGTAAGGCAACAATTCAAGATCCTCGTTATGCTCCAGCGCCCAGGTCACAGCCCAGTTTCCGGGAAACAGCAAAAGATCGTTGCCGCGCACGTCCTGAATCCACTTGGTTTCTGCCGAGAGCTTGAGCTTTGCGGGCTCGATCTCCTTGCCACTCTTACTGCCCACGTAGCGGATGATATCGTACGGGATCTCGCGCTGAATATATCCCACACCGTACTCGGTCTGCATACGGAACTTGAGCACGTCATACTGCAGCACACCGACCACGCCTACGATCACGCGCTCCATACCCGAATTGGGCTCAAAGAAGATACGGATGGCACCCTCCTGCGCGATCTGATTCATGCCCTTGGCGAACTGCTTGCGCTTCATGGAGTCGATCTGCTCCACGAACGCGAAATGCTCGGGGGTAAAGTTGGGGATCCCCTCGTATGCAACCTTCATACCGGGCTGGCAGATAGTATCACCGATTGAGAAGATACCGGGATCAAACACACCGATGATGTCACCTGCATACGCAACTTCAACGCCCTCGCGCTCCTGTGCCATCATCTGCTGCGGCTGTGCAAGCTTGATGTTCTTGCCGCCTTGCACGTGGAAATATTCCTTATTCCGCTCAAACTTACCCGAACAGATACGCATAAAGGCAATTCTGTCGCGGTGCGCCTTGTTCATATTGGCCTGGATCTTGAACACGAATGCCGAAAATCTCTCGTCTGTCGATGCGATCTCCACATCGCCCGCCTTGTGCGAAAGGGGCGCCGTGGTCATCTGTAAAAAGCTCTCAAGGAAAGGCTCAATACCGAAGTTATTGAGTGCCGAGCCAAAGAATACGGGCGAGAGCTTGCCCGCGCGCACCAGATCAAGGTCAAAACCGAAATCGGCAACGTCCAAAAGCTCGATCTGCTCGGTTAAGTTTTCGCGCAAGCGCTCACCGATCAATTCGTCCAGTCTGTCTGTATCGTCAAAATCCACCGCAATACCCTGCAAGCGGTTGCGCCCACCGTGGAAGTTGTCAAAGGTCAGGATCTGCTTCTTTTCGCGATCGTACACGCCCTTGAAATCCACACCGCAGCCAATCGGCCAGTTCATGGGATAGGTGCGGATGCCGAATTCCTGCTCCAGCTCGTCGAGCAGATCCAAAGGATCACGCGCCTCGCGGTCCAGCTTGTTGATAAAGGTGAAAATCGGAATGCCGCGCATGGCGCAGACCTTGAACAGCTTGCGCGTCTGTGCCTCAATACCCTTTGCCGCGTCAATGACCATGACCGCGCTGTCGGCAGCCATGAGCGTGCGGTAGGTGTCCTCCGAGAAGTCCTGGTGTCCGGGGGTGTCCAGAATGTTGATGCAGTAGCCGTTATAGTTGAACTGCATCACCGACGAAGAAACAGAGATACCTCTCTGCTTTTCCAGCTCCATCCAGTCCGAAACGGCATGCTTGTCGCTGTGCTTGCCCTTGACCGAACCTGCAGTCTGGATCGCACCACCGTAAAGCAAAAACTTTTCGGTCAGCGTGGTCTTACCTGCGTCGGGGTGCGAGATAATGGCAAACGTGCGGCGTTTTTGTATTTCATGTAAGCTTTGTGCGTCTATCATTGTTTTATATATCCTCTGAAAAAATAGTTATTCATATTATTATAGCACGGTTTTAACGAAAATGCAAGTCCCATACACAGATTTGGGCATAAGTCGGGCAAAAAAGCAATCCGGACAGCGACACTTGCGCTATAAAATAAAAAATCAACCCGCAGGGGGTTGACAAAACGCAACAAATGGAGTATAATGATAACGTAGGAGCACCGGTAACGGTCGACTTCCTCGTGAAAAGATTAAAGATAACCGCTTCAGATTGGTCGTCGTGGGTGGTTATCTTTTTTTGTTACTATGAATACTGATGACAAGACCGATGATTGCAAGGATACCTTGACAAAAAGCATTGCATTCGGTATATTTTTCTGCTATAATAAAAACAGAGGATCACGAAACGAGGAGAGCATGATGAAAAAACGCAACAAACTCACGGCAAAAGAAAAACGCGAATACCTGACGCTCGCTCTGCTTGCCCTTGCGGGCGCGGGGCTGTCCGTACTGTTCATCCTGCAATATAGCCTCATGAGCAACACGGCCTTGACCATTCTCTCATCCATCCTTTCCTTTGCCTACATGGCAGGCAGCATGCTCTTGCTTGGCAAGACGGGTACACCTCCCGTCAAAAATTGGAAAACAGCCATTCTCTTTCCCCTTTCCTATACCGTGATCGTATTTTTAATCTTGCTGTTTCTTATGCAAAAGCAGATCCCCGAAAATCCCATGCGCATTTTGGATTGCCTTATGTGGAGCATTTACTCCATGCCGTCTTTTATCATTGTGATTGCACTGATCGTGCTCGTGCTCGCGGCGATGGCCTATGCGTGATAAAAACAAAAGCTATCTCCAACGGTTTGAGATAGCTTTTGTTTATTCAAAAAATCAATTATTCTTTTTTGCTTTTTTGACATCAATGATCCAGCAGACGATATTGGTGATGAGCGAAAGGACATTGACTGCTAAAAATACGATAATCAGCGGTGAGGTTTGCTGCATAAGTGAGGTGACAGACCAAAAGGTTGCACCAAGTGAGGTGATCAGGCAAACGATCCAGAAAAAGGTCATGTTCTCTTTCATGTCTTGACCTCCTTTAGCCCAAAAAGCGCATCAGCATCATAATGGTGACCGTAATGATGGATGCAAGCGTGGCAAACATGGCGACAAACACGTGAATATTCTCTTTTTTCATGTGATCCTCCTTTGTGAAGACAGATAAAAAATCATTCCCAAACGTACTCTATTTGTGCGGGGTAGATAATAATCCGCCCACCCCACGATCTCCTCTTTTCAAAGAGCGTGAAATGCAACGTCATCGCATCAAAGGAATCGATCGAATATTTGAACATGACCAAATCCTGATTTTCCAATGGAGCAATGGTATCATAAAAGTCTTTTTCTTTTCTTCCGTGCTTCAATTCTAAATCCAGGCACTCACAGCCCAAAAATTTGATCGTCAACTTCTTGAAATCACCAAACCACGGCACATCCGACGAGGTCGCAGAGCCGCAGTATTGCTCCAAATGGTCAAAGGTCAGCGTAAGGATGCTATTTTCATATACAGCGACAAAGGAGCAATCATGCATGGAATCGGCATGCTCAAATATCTCTCCCTTGTTCTTGATGGAAAACGTTTGTACCTTCATATCCTCGCCCTTTCCATGACTGTGTCTGTATCAATTATAGCATATGAACGATGAGAAATCAAGAAAATAAGCAAAGTTTTCATAAAATTCATAAGAAAAAGGCTTGACAAACCGAAACAAAAGAGGTATAATATTGCCTGCGAGTTATGCAATGGCCCCTCGCAAGTATGGAGATGTACTCAAGTGGCCGAAGAGGCGCCCCTGCTAAGGGTGTAGGCCGGGTAACCGGCGCGAGAGTTCAAATCTCTCCATCTCCGCCAAAAAATTCGACAAGTTTCGACTTGTCGAATTTTTTTATCCAAGCCGCAGGCTTGGTATATCATCGCCGCACAACGTGCGGTGTATATCATCAGCCCCTCCGGGGCTGTATCTCATCACGCGCCAGCGTGTATCTTCCTGCGGCTTGATGATATGCAATTCCTTGCGGAATTGATGATATACACGGCTCTGCCGTGATCAGAACGCGACAGTTCAAACCCAAACGAAATAACGGAAAAATATCTTATTTATCGTCCATTCACAACAAAAAAGAACCTACCGCGGTGGGCAATGTCATTAAGTTAAGAAAAGAACCAAGTTCAGAAATGGACTTGGCTCTTTTTTTGCAAAAAAGTTAAAGAAATTTTGAAAAAGGGGTTGACAAAAAAAGCAAAAGTGTGCGGTCG
>JAFTLD010000059.1 GCA_017452945.1 Clostridia bacterium
CTTCCCCAGCGGGGAAGGCTTCTTTAGCGCATCCGTTTTGCTCAATTATCCGCTGAGGGGTTAACTTTATGAGCCTTCCCCGCTGGGGAAGGTGGCGCGTAGCGCCGGATGAGGTCACCGCACGGATGCTCTTTCACATCTTTTGTTTACGAAAATTAACACGGAGATTGTTTCAAAATCAACCTCCGTGTTCGTTTTTCTCACCTGAAAAGATCCCAACCGTAGGGGGCGACGTCATGCCGCAAGCGGCAAACGCCCCGTCCTACATAAACAAATCTTTTCGCAATGCAATAAGTTCTTTGTGCCTGCCCGGGGTGGTCGCCGCTTGCGGCATGACGTAGCCCCTACGGTTGTTTTTATGCGTATCTCGGTGTAATATTTTATTGATATGGGATGATTTCTCTCCGTTTCACCGTTTATTTCGCAGCCCTATCGGCTGCTTTTTTATGTTTAATCAAAGGATGTAAAACTCAGTTCTACTTGCTGCAATGATGTCTTGAAGGAGGAATCGATCATCTGCGCGGAAGAACACATAACCGTCACCAGCTTGGATTGGTAGAATTGGATTGAAGGCGCTGTAAACGTTATGGAGAGTGCATCCGAAGCATGAAAATACAGAATTTCGATTAATACGCGGTGATGAAGTGCCAGTTTGCAGCCGCAATACAGAGCATTGCCGTATTTTTTGAATTTTTGATATTTAGGCAATGCAAGCTCTGCCTCTGTGCGTTCCCAGGAGCGTTCCAGAAGAAGCTCTTCGTCTACGCTTGAATTTTGAGCGAGGTCAGTGAAATCGGCATGAAAAAGTAAGTCCTGATGATCGAAAAAAGAATGTTTCATTGTTTCTCTCTCCAAAATAAAAAGTGCGCAGCCGAAGCTACGCACTGAAAAATGGTAGCCCCAATTGCTGCGACACAAGTGTTTTCGAATAGCTGAAAGTACAAGACCAAAGCATACGAAAATGGAGCGTACATTTTTACCTATGGTAAAAACGTACACTATGATCCATGTACTTTCGGGCCGAAGCCCATTATTCACTTGTGTCGCACGTATATTATAGCACAGCTTGCAGGAATTGTAAACAGTTTGAGCAAAATTTGTTTTTTAGAGCATAGAAAAAGGGGCTAAATCCAAGTGGTTCAGCCCCTTTCGGGTGTATATTATTCCTGATTCTGCTCAATCAGCATGCCGAGTTTTGCACGCAAGGCGTAGAATTGCTCTTGATCTGTGCTGTATTCATACATGCTGGTGGTCCACTGTGCGATCAAGCCGTCCACGGTTTCCTCACCGTAGATTTCCTGAAGCAAGGTCAGATAGTCAAAGTCTTCCAGTCCGTCACGTACGCATTCCATGCGAAGTGCCGGAATGGGATCGCGATCCGCAAAATAAATACCGGAGTAGATCAGAATACCGTTGCCGTAAATGTCAATACCGTCGGATTCGCGTTTTTCATAAACGGGGTTAAAACCGTACAGCCATTGATTTCCGGTGGATTGAATGATTTCGGGAGCACCTGTCCAGTCGTTCATGGCGTAATAGAGCAGACCGTCCACGTCATAAAGCTTTTGCTGCCAGAATACTGTTCTGCAGTTGACAGCGTCGGTGTTGATATCAAAGGTGATCTCAGGCTGGTTGGGAAGTCTGGTCAGATACCACCAAACCTCATCACCGCCCTCGGCCTCGGTCTTCATGCGGTCGCGGAATGTACCGAAATCGGATTCTGCGATGACGGGCATACGATAGTAAAGATCGGGGTTCTGCTTCCATTCGGCAAAGGAGTGGAAGAAGAAATTGTGCGGACACCATGCAGTCACAGAGTCGGCTACGTAGGAGAAGAAGTCACCACCGGCGATCATGCTGTTCAGATGCATGGGGATGATCAGTTTGTAGCCGGGGAAGTGCTCTTTAAGCAGGCTGCCTGCGGCATTGATCCTGTTGAGATCGTTGACGTCCTTGGGCTCGTCGACCGGGTAGAAATACGCCTTATCCAACCATTCCTGCTTTTGCGAGAGTACGGCATAAGCATTGGAAACGTTGGTTGCGTTCAAATCAGTTTTCCAACCGAGTGTCTGGAAGCATTGCACGCGCGGGTCGTCCAGATATTGCATGAGTATTTCGCTGTCGAACAGACCGTCTTTGTTTTCAACGGGGAGAGAATAGGGATTGATGCGGTAATCAAGGGCAAATTCGTAGTAGCCCTGAATCAGCGTTTGTCCCTCGTAATTCAATACCTCACCGGGATAATCTCTGTAGGTCATGTAGATGCTGTAGCTGTCCAGATCCATCAGCGTCTTGCAAGAGGGAGTAAGCGGCAGAGAGAAATCCCAAACGTATGCAAATACGGTTGCTTTTTTGATCTCGTTGCCATCTGCATCGGTTACGGTAAAGGTTGCGGTATATTCACCTGCGGGCGCATCTGTGGGGGCTGTTGCCTTGATCACAAAAGTCTGGCTTTGTCCGGCCTTGATGTCAAAGCCGTCGTATTTCTGGAAGTTGGGAATGATGTCACCGGTTGAGTTTTGGCCGTTTTGGCGGTCGATCATTTCCTGGTCGCGCTCGTAGGTGACCTTGGGAAGCGGCTCAATGACCGTTTTGCCGCCGATATCAACAAAGTAGTAGCCCCAGCGCAGATCACTTTCCAGCACGTCACCGGCAGCATTGGTAAAGTCGGTAACGTAGACCTTGAGACCGCTTACGTCGGTGGCGGGTGCGAGCAATACCTGGCAGCCCTCGGTTTCGTTGCCGGCAAGGAAGATCTGATAGGTATCTCTGCCGGTGGAGGTCACGTTGTCCTGCGGTGTACGGTTGTACAGGTGATCAAACCACATGGAAAGCGTTGCATCCTCATGCTCGGCAATCAGAGGAGAGTAGGAATCAAAGGCGGTTGTGGGAAACGTAACGCCCGAGAGCAGTTCAAGCGCATCGGCCTTGGCCTTGTCGCTGATCGGAATACCAACGGCATTCATGTCAAGGTTAAGCGATTCGTAGAAGAAATCTGCATTGGGCAGCAAACGGATTTCAGCGATTTGCAAGGTCTCACCTGCTGCGAGTGCGTTTGTCATGTAGTCAAAGCGCAGACTGTTCAGGCGTTCCTTCCATTTGCTTTGGGTGGTCATATCAAACATGATGTATTGCCATTCGGACTTGTCTGGAGAGAAGACCGAGGTCACGTAAGCGTCACCTGAAATGCCGGACATGCCCTTGGCTTTATAAAACAGCTCAAACGTGCCAGTGGAGCAGCCAACACTGCGCACCTTGAGCAAAACGTAAGGATAATCGCTGATGTTGGGAGAGTCCAGGCCGGTGTATCTGTAGAACTTGCTGCAATCAAACATCACGTTGGGGTCGTTGGCATTTGCTTGATTGGTAGTTAGCGAAAAGTATTTTTCTCCGCCCTCTTCTACCTCTACCGTAAAGGTAGTCTGTCCGGCAGAGCCAAAGCATTTCGCCAGCTTTTCATCGTCCAAAAGGTCGAAATCCATAATACAGTTTTCCGGAATCGGTACCTCAAGTACCTCAGTGGTCAGTTCTTCGCTGCTTGCAGGCGCATCCGTGGTTCCCTCGGTGGAAGGCTCTTCGGTGGACACGTCCGAAGTGTCGGGAGCATCGGTTTCCGTGTCGAACGAGGAATCGCCGCCTGTGCAGGAGGCGAGCAGCATGCAAAGCAAAAGCAGCATGGCAATGACAATTGTGAGTTTTTTCATGTTGCACCTCTCTTTTCCTGAGTTACCTTTATTATAAACGAAAATGACGCGCTTGTCAATAAAGAAAGGGCAGAGTTGCACAATAACATCGTGCAACTCTGCCCATAAGGGATTTACTGATTGGCGTTTTGCTCCAGCAAGAGTCCGAGCTGCGTGCGCAGCGCATCGAATTGCTCTTCGTCCGTGCTGTAAACGCCCAAACCTGTGGTCCAGGTCGAGATCATTCCGTTGACTACCTCGGTTCCGTAGATCTTTTCCAGCATGGTCAGGTATTCAAAGTCCTCAATACCGTCGCGTACTGCCTCCAGACGAAGGCTGCCAACAGGCTCCGGCTGTGCGAAATTGATGCCGCTGTAAAGCAACACGCCATTTCCGTATACCGTGATATTGTCACCCCAGATCTCACGCTTACCGTCCAGACCCGAATTCAGATGACTCCAATCACAGACCGAATAATACAGGTAGTGATCTACCCCGTACAGCTTCTGCTGCCAGAACAGCGTTCTGCAATTGACGGTTTCGGTATTGATCACAGTTGCGATTTCCGGCTCAATGGGATATGCAGTGACGTACCACCATACCTCATCGCCGCCTGCCTGCTCCTGCTTCATTCGCTCTCTGATCGGGCCCAGCTTAGACTCCAGCACCATGGAGGTGTCATAAGTCAGATTGCGGTTTCCGTACCATTCCGCGAAGGTGGTAAAGAAATAGGTGTGCATGCACCAAGCGGTCACGCTGTCCTGCAGATAGGAAATGTAGTCACCGTTGGCAATATTATAGTTCACGTGCATGGGAGCGATCAGCTTATAGCCGGGGAAATGCTGCTTGAGCAGATCCGCATTGGAAACGATTCTGTCCAGCATGTCCTTATCGGCAGGCTCGTCAACGGGATAGAAGTACGCTTTATCCAGCCATTCCTGCTTTTGTGAGAGGAACGCGTATGCATTGGAAACGTTGGTTGCATTCAGATCTGTCTTCCAACCAAGCGCTTGGAATGCGGTTACGCGAGGATTGTCCAAATATTCCACAATGCCTTCTGCCGAGAAGGTACCGTCCTCATTATCAAAGGGCAGCGAATAGCCGCAAATGCGGTTCTCAAGCATGTAATCATAATAAGCGCGGTACAGGGAGCGACCGTTTTCGTCTGTCAGAATGCCTGCATAATCAATATAGCTTGCGTAAATAGAGTAGGAACTCAGATCCATCAGTGTTTTACATGCGGTGGCATCCGAAAGCTCGAAATTCCAAACGTATGCGAATACGGTAGCCTTTTTGATCTCGTTTCCGCTCTCGTCTGTAAATGTGACCGTGGCGCTGTATTCACCTGCAGGGGTATCCTTGGTGGAGTGAGCCTTGATTACAAAGCTTTGGTTTTGTCCTGCGGCAATATCAAAGCCGTCGTATTTCTGCAGGTCTTCAAAGATCTTACCTGTCGAGTTGCCGCCGTTCAGCCAGGCTTGCATATCGGGATCGGGGGTGTAATCCACGCGGGGCAGGGGATCGATCAGCATCTGTCCCTCCACGTCAAAGTAATATCCCCATAAAACCTCGGTTTTCATGATGTCACCGTTTGCATTGGTAAAGTCGCTGACGTATATCTTGACGTTTTGCACGTCCTTGTCAGCAGCTAAAATGACCTGACAACCTTCGATCTCGTTCTTGGCAAGGCGGATCTGATAGGTATCCAAGCTAAGGGAAGTGTTGTCATTTTGCGCAGTTCGGTCAAAGAGGTGATCGAACCATACGTGCAGGGCACTGTCCTCATGCTCTGCTGTTAAGGGTGTATAGGTATCATAAGCCGTGGCAGGCATTTTCAGATCCGAAAGTAATGCGGCTGCCTGATCCTTGGCTGCCTGATCTACGGGGATTCCGATAGCGTCCCAATCAATGGAAAAGCCCTTGTAATATTCCTCGTCGGTTGTGACAAAATGGATGTCTGAGATGCACAGTGCCTGTCCTGCAGCACTCGTACCGGATGACCAGTCCAGACGCAGCGTTTCCAGAGTCCCTGTCCAGAGGGGATTGTCGGAAAAATCGAACAGGATATATTGCCAATCGCTCTCTCCCGTATCAAAGGTTGCAGAGTAAACCTTGGCACCGTCGATGCCGGAGGAGGATTTGGTAGCAAAGAACAGATCAAAGGAACCGCCCTCCAGTCCGTTTTCGCATTTGATTCGCATGATCACGTAGGGTGTTTGTGTCAGCTCGATCGCTTCCGTAGAGAAGGTCCTTCTGAATCTCGAGTAGCTGAACATGATGTTGGGATCCTGCGAGGGGGCTGTTGCTGTCAGCTTAATATAAGTGTGACCGTCTTCTCCTGTTTCCAGAGTCGCCTCGGTTGCGTTTGCGCCCGAAAAGGCTCGCAGCAGTTTGTCCGCATTGTCCGGATCCATATCGAAGCTGATGGAGGGGGAATCCTCGGGAGTGTCGGTCGGGGGTTCTGTTTGCGTCTCTGTTATGGTGGTGTCCGAGGCGGTGCTCTGTTCTTCGGGAACTTGGGTGGTTTCCTCGGCGGAGGGCTCGGATGTCGTGTGGTCGGTCGTTTCGATCGTGTCACTTTGTCCGCCCGTGCAGGCAGCAAGAATGACCGTGCTAAACAAGAAGACCAGCAAAAGTATTAAAAACACGTGCTTTCTCATAGTAACCTCTCTGTAGTTTATTTTTTGAATTGACCGCGCAGCGCCCGGAAAAGCTGCGCGTATTTATAAGCGCAAAAATTCGGTGCTCCCGTGATTTCCCACGTGCCTTGGGCGGTAGTCAAAGAGAGCTTGGTCTTACCAACAGGCTTGAGAACAGAAACGGAATCCAGGGAAAAACCAACCGATCGTATACCTGCTTCTCCATCCTCAAAACGCAAAAGCAGCCGTTCGCGTGTCATGATCAATTTGCCAAAAAGGGGTTCGTCGGCGGGTGTTTTGTCCACGGAAAGGATGGTCACTCCCTCGTCGGTAAAAATCTCACCGTCCATTTCATCCAAATGTACTTTGAGCCAGGAAAGCTGATAATCCATCCATGCATCGGGGGTGGCGATGGGTGTTTCACAGTTGAGAAAAACGAAATTTCCTGTTTCCGTATAATTGGCGGTCATGCCGCAACCGCGGCAGCTGACGTGATTGCCCGAGGTGTACAGTACGGAATGTTGTCGGCAACGGGGGCAGACGTACAGTACACGTTCTAATTTTTCTGCACGGTGATTTCCCATGTAGGTCAGTCCCAAGGGCTTATCGTTAATGCAGAGCGTGCGGCTGATCAGCTCGTAAAGCGCCTCGTCGGTCATACCTTCATACTCGGACGGTGTGAGCGTTTTCTCACTTCTGCCGATAAAAGGCCCTTTTCTTCTGCCGTCGCCCCAACGGGGAAGCGCTCCCGTACCGCCGTGTATTGTGTACAGAATGACGGGAACGTTCAAGGCGCGGATGAGCGGCACGGTCTGCTTGGAAATCGTGCCGGGCGCATTCCCGTACGGTGCGTCGCCCATGGGAAACAGGCAAACGCTGCCTCCCTCGCTTATGACTTGCGTGATCTTTTGCACGCAAGTCGACGACCAGCGCACAGAGCAGGGCTTTTGCTCGATGGGGGCGGTCAGAAGATCCGCAAGCACACCGATCGGATTGCGACGCACGGCACGCGTTTGTACGCAGTAAACGGGATAATCAAAGGCCAAACGTACCAGCCACGCATCCTGCAGCGTTTGCGAATTGGCAAGGATCAGGTGCGGCCCTTGCAGGTCGTGCCTGATCTTTTGCGAGCGAAATCCCGCATATGTCTTTGCATAGATCCTGCCCGCCAGGCGATAAAGCCCGAAGGTAAGCTTATGGTACGTGCGGCAATGCGCGGTATTTTCGGGGTTTGTGGGCGTGTTTTTTTGCTTATTCATCGTTCTGCGTACCAAAAGTGTCGGGCGTGATGGTTTTTTGCGTGGTGGTCACGATCTGGCCGGGATAGTCACCGTCAACCACAAGCTCGGGCAGCACGCGCAGGTCGCTGTCAGCCTGCAGTGTCAGATACACAAGATCGTAGCCATACTGCGATTTGTCCGAGGAGGTATAGGTGCAGGTTACGGTCAAAAGCTCTCCGTCCTCGGCAAAGGATACCTCGAAGGACTTTGCGTCATGTTCGGTTGCAGAGCGGTAAAGCAGCAGGTGATGGGTGGAGGTGCCGTCCCCGTTGTCCACGGTATTGCGCAGCACGTAATGTCCGATTCCGTCGCGCTCATCGGTAGAGCACAGCTCGATCCATGCAGCCACGTCGGGATTCTTGCACACGCTTTCCTTGGAAAAGCCGGTCACAAAGCTGCTTTCGTATTGTCCGCCGCTTTGCTCGACGGGTTGGCGGTCAGTCTCTGTATCGGGGCCGTTTGCGTTGCAGGCGCACAACAGGCAAAGCATAGCTAAGATCATGGCGATCGGTCTGATATATTTCATTGAGAATTCTCCCATACAGTTTTTTACCATTATACCATATACGTCTGCATCTGTCACCTGTTTTTTTGTAAATTTTATTTTTTTGTGCATTGCTCCTTGATGTGACCTTATCCGTCACGCGTTGCGGAGTATAATGGAATCGGAGGTGAGGGAGTTTGGACGTGTATGCGGATCTGTTGTTTCTGATCAACTTCAGTATGGATTTTCTGTGTATGTTTCTGAGCGTCAAGCTGCTGCATTTGCGGCAGCATAAGGGGCGCATGCTGCTTGCAGCGATACTTGGCGGACTATACAGCGTTGTGTCGTTGCTGGTTTCTGTCAGGGAATGGATAGCTTTGACTCTGGATATTGGGATGTGCCTTGTGATGTGCGCTGTGTGTTCGGCAGGTAAGGGCGTTCGCTTTTCCAGATTGCTGCTGCTTTGCGGTACGTATTTCGGCATTTCAGCCCTCATGGGTGGCGGCATGACCGCACTTTACAATTTGCTCAACAAGCTGGATCTACCGCTTGGTGACGTGCAAGGAGATGGAATTTCCGCATGGATGTTCCTGTTGCTTGCCGCAGCTGCGGCTATGGCTGCCGCTTTTGGGGGGAGGCTGTTTTCACGGCAGACTACACATCATACCTGTACTGTGCACGTGCGATTGGCAGATGCTGCCTGGGAGCTGACGGGGCTTTGCGATAGCGGAAACCTTTTGTGTGATCCGATCAGCGGGACGCCCGTAATCGTTGCGGACAGGGAAGTCTGGCTTGCACAATTGCCGGATGAGCTGCGCTGCGCCGTGGAGAGTGATGGCAAGCATCTGGACATGGCAGGGCAGGAAAGGCGACTGCGGATCATTCCCATGCAAACTGCACAGGGAAACAGCTTAACGGTGGCACTTTTGCCCGATGAGATACGGATCGAGGAGCAAAACGGTAAGAGCCGCGCGGTACATGCACTGATCGCTCCCTCAGGCCAGGCATTGCCCGGGGATTTTCACGCGGTTGTGCCTGCAACGCTGTTACGGTAGAAGGAGGATGGTATGAATAAGATCAGAAAATTGCTGTTTTGGTTAAGGCTAAAGCTGTCGAAAAAGAACGGTGTCTATTACATAAACGGCCCTGAGCTGCTGCCGGCACCATATAGCCCCGAGAAGGAGGCAGAGGTGATCGAGGCGTTGGAGGCGGGCGACCCCGATGCCAGAAATGCGTTGATCGAGCACAATTTGCGGCTTGTAGTATACGTGGCTAAAAAATTTGAAAGTACGGGGACGGGGATCGAGGATCTGATCTCAATCGGTACCATCGGGCTTTGCAAGGCGGTCAACACGTTTCGGTCGGATAAGAATATCAAGCTGGCTACGTATGCCTCCCGGTGCATTGAGAATGAGATTCTGATGTATTTGCGCAAGCAGTCGGGTAAGGGCGGGGAGGTTTCGTTGGATGAGCCGCTTAACGTGGATTTCGACGGGAACGAGCTGCTGCTCTCGGATATTCTGGGGAACGATGAGGATGGCGTGGCATATGAGCTGGAGCAAAGGGAGGAGCGCGAGGCGATACGGCGTGCGGTTGCATCCTTGGGCGAAAGAGAACGGTTGATCATTGAGCTGCGGTACGGTCTGTCGGGTAAGGAGGAGATGACGCAAAAGGAGGTCGCGGCCTATCTGGGAATTTCGCAGTCCTACATTTCAAGATTGGAGAAAAAGATCATTGCCGACCTGCGTGAGCGGATGGCAAATGTCTGAACTTTGAAAGGTACAGATAAAACCAATCAAAAGGCATACCGGATGGGGATGCGGAATTAGCGGTAAAAATGAACAAAGCGAAAGCAGAAGTCACACGGCTTCTGCTTTCTGTTGTATAAGACGTGAAAGAGCGACCGTATGGTGACCTCATCCGGCGCTACGCGCCACCTTCCCCAGCGGGGAAGGCTCATCAAGGTGTCCCGAAGCGGATAATCGAATAAGACGGATGCACAAAATAAGCCTTCCCCGCTGGGGAAGGTGGCGCGTAGCGCCGGATGAGGTCACCATACGGTCGCTTCTTCACCAAGCGCAGCGCGGAAAAAAGCCACCACTTTCGCGGTGACCCATTTCAAAAAAACTGTTAATTTTGCATCCCGATGGCGATTTCGTTTTTATCTTTCCATTCTCTCTCTATCCAATAATACAAGCACGGTCGTGATGATCAAGCAAAGTGTGATCAGCAGCCCGACCAAGGAATAATACGAAATCCCCAAAAGCAGGGGTGCAAGAGAGAGCAGGCTTGCCACGGCTGCCACGGTCAAAACAGGTACGCGCATGCGTTGCCCGACAAACACGTAGATCGCAACCAGCACAAGCAACGCACAACTCAGTATGGCTACAATAAAGGGCGCAAAATTGGCATACCCGAAAGGGACGAGCGAGAAATAGGAGTAGGTCAGGCGCAGGGGCGGCTCATCCGGCGGCGTCATGAAATTGCAGACCGCGCCGTAAGGCATGATCTCAAGTGCGAGAGCCAGCAGCACTGCCGATAGGGAAAAAACTTTTTTCATTGTGTACCTCCTTTTTGGGAAACGGGCGTCAGCTTTGCTACGATCCCGTTCAGATATGCAACTACGTCACAGTCGCTTGTGATCTTGTGAATATCCCCGTTGTAATCTACGTAATTTCCGAAAACGACCGATATGATGCAGATCCTTCTGTGCGCAAGGTTGTAAAAGGTCAGCTGACATGCCATGCCAAGCGGCTCTGTGATCCTGACTTTTTCAAGCGTCAGCGATTGCAGCGTCGCACAGACCTCGTCCACCTCGCGGTAATCCGAGATCACGTAATCCGTATAGGATTGGTCGGTGTTTGAAAATGCGCGCACCTTGATGTACGACGTGCGGGACAGATCATCGATCTGCACGGTCCGTGCGCATCCGCAAAGCAGCCCGGACAAGGCAAGCAGCGCGAGAAAAAAGGGAAGAGAGCGTTTCATGTTAACCTCCATGCCGCCTTTGGCGGCTTAAATAGTGATGGAAACTTCACCGTGGAGCTTCGCTCCAAAAATGGGCTCGGACCCATTTTTAGGTGAAGTTTAAGCGTGAATGGTTGCGTATAAAGGAATATAACGTGAACTTTCACGCTATACCTCCATGTGAGTTTCTATATATATAGACGGATTTATTTGGAAAAGGTTTCACTTTTTTGAAAAATCGGGAACATTTTTGCATTTTCATCGTATGTATAAGTAAAGAATGACTTGGTGCGAGTTAGTTCATAAATCGTTTATAAATTTATTTTTGCATTTTTGAAGAATTTTGCTCAAAAAAATGACTTTATATAAATAGGGGGATGAAAAATGGGGGTATAAAACGTTTACAAAAATTGCGCTCCCTTTGGTCGCAGCAACGTAACATAGAAGCCGTCCCCACGGTTACACGCTTGCTTGTGCTGCGGGAGCAAGCAAGCGCCCTACGTCCCAAAAGCAAAACAATACTATGACGCGCTCGGGATCGCGTGTAACCGGGGACGGAGCATTGTTACGCGCAACACGCAAAACCCCTTACGGTATAAGGAAAATTAATGTAATAGAGAATTCCGTCCACTGTTGCAGTATTACGTCCGCAATGATATTTTAATTGAAATAGTTAAAGGAGTATAATTTTATGAAAAAATATGTGTTGTTTTTATTGACGGTGTTACTTCTGGCATTATCCGCATGTAATACGCAAGGATCAACGCCCGGAACAACCGAAGAGAGCTCGAATTTAACGGAGGATTCCGTGTCAGAATCTGAAGCAATTCAGTATTTTGATGATTTTTCGGTATTGGTTGTTGGCGGAGACATAGAATCCGAATGCGGTGTTTCCGGACACGGTGAGATTGAATTGGGGGCATCTTCTTGGATAGATGAACAAGCATTAAAGGAACGAACGATTTCATGGAATGGCGAAAGCGTAATACTCTCATATGTGGAAACCTGTTCGGAATATTTGTACCAAGAAACGTATCATGTATATGAAAATCGAGAAAAACGTGTGAGGATTCGAGTTAATACATTTAATGATGAAATCACTTTTTTCACTACTTCTTCACCGATTCCTGTAAATCCCGAGCATCCGGTATATACCGAGCAAGAGTTGTATGAAGTAGCATATGCGTTTTTATGTGATAAGGTGAGCGATCCTGAAAATTATCAGATAACAGATCGCGAGTTGTTTGTGGAAGACGGGCTATCCGACGAGTTAATGATTGAATTTTCAAGAGTAGTTGAGGGAATCCCCACCTCTGACAGTATCTTAGTATATGCTTCAAACGGACAGGTCAGCTTTTATAAGATGCAATGCCTGGAACTTATGGATAAAATCCCGCCATTGACAGCAGAACAACTCTCCAAAATAGAAAACGCCGTAATTGCAAAGGTGGAGCACCTTTACCAAAGTATTGAGTCCAAATATGAGTATACACACCTTGATACAACATATAAGATTTTGCGTATGAGCGATGGACGAATGGCAATCAGATGCTATCCCGTAGTAGAAGTCGTGAACTCTGAGACTGAGACGTCTGTTAAAGACATCTTGGATATGATTGTCTATTTAAATTAGTTTTTCCTAATACCCCCGCGGTAATTTGCCGCGGGGAATTTTTACTGAAAACCCAAAATACAAAAAAATCAAAAAAATAATAAAATTTCAAAAACACCTTGACAACGGGCATAATATATGATATAATATCTCCGCTTGTGAATCCGATGTCAAAGAACATCGAGAAAATTTATGCGAGGTATGAAAAAATGAAAAGCGGAATCCATCCCAATTACGTAGAGTGTGTCGTTAAGTGCGCTTGCGGCGAAACTGTCGTTACCCGTTCCACCAAGGGCAGCGAAATGAGAGTTGAAATTTGCTCCAAGTGCCATCCCTTCTTCACCGGTAAGCAGAAGTTCGTTGATGCCGGCGGTCGTGTTGACAAGTTCAAGAAGAGACTGGAAGCTGTAAGAAAGTAATTTTTGCGACATTGATGATAAACGGGCAGACTCTACGCTGATAAGGTGGAGTCTGCCCGTTTTCGTTTTTTTTATGAGCGTTTATCTCGCACCAAGGCACGATTTACTTCGGAGCCAAGGGGAAAGAAGGACAGATATGGAAATGCTGGACGTTTATACGCATGATGGGATCAGAACGGGCAAGCTGGTTGAGCGAGGCCGCCGTTATCGTCTTGGCGAGGATGAATATACCATGGTGGTACACGCCTTTATTTATCACAGGGATCATGGCTTTCTGATTCAAAAAAGATCTGCCACCAAAAGAGTGCTGCCCGGTGCATGGTGCATGACCATGGGCGTGGTGCAGGCAGGCGAGGACAGCGAAACGGGTATGCGCCGCGAGGTGCGCGAGGAGCTGGGTCTTGAGATCGGGGAAGGACAGATCCGTAACTGCGTCCGTACCTATAACGGGCATAAGATCGTGGATATTTATCTGGTCTATACCGATGCCGAGATCGAGGATATGGTGCTGCAAGAGGAAGAGGTCGAGCAGGTATGCTGGATCAGCGGACGTGAGGTGCTTGCCAGATTCGGTGGCAAAAACACGCGCTTGCATGAGGATTACGTGTCTTGTATGCAGCGCTACGTGCACGTGACGCATAAGGCGGAGAAGAGAAGGAGAAGAAGACAGAATGCAAGAATTGCAAAACAAGGAAATACAGAATGAGGCTCAAACACGCGCGGTGCTGATTGGCATTGTGACAAGAGAAGCTGATGCACAAGCAGTGGAATCCGGGCTTGACGAGCTGGAAAGGCTTTTGGACACTGCGGGCGGTGTTGCTTTTGCGCGTGTGGTGCAAAGCAAGGATACGCCCGATCCCAGAACGCTGATCGGTTCGGGCAAGGTGCAGGAGATCGCAGAGCTTTGTAAGAATAACGATATCGATCTGGTTGTGACAGACGAGGATCTCTCACCTGCGCAGATCAGAAATTTAGAGGATGACATTGGCAACGACGTTCGCGTGATCGACCGTTCCATGCTCATCCTTGATATTTTCGCGCGTCATGCCGTGACGGGCGAGGGAAAGCTGCAGGTGGAGCTTGCGCAGCTGCGCTATACGGCACCCAGATTGATCGGTAAGGGAACGCAGCTGTCCCGTCTGGGCGGCGGTATCGGTACGCGCGGTCCGGGTGAATCCAAGCTGGAAAGCGACCGCCGTCATATTCAGCGTCGCATTACTGCGCTGGAAGCACAGCTTTCGGAAATGGAAAAAAACCGCATGACCATGCGCGCTTCGCGCGACAAGAGCGGTCTTCCCAAGGTGGCCATCGTGGGATACACAAACGCAGGCAAGTCCACGCTGCTCAACCGCATGACCGATGCGGGTATCTTAGCGCAGGATAAGCTGTTTGCCACGCTGGATCCTACTACAAGAAAATTTGAGCTGCCGGGCGGCGAGAGCATTTTGCTGACCGATACGGTCGGTTTTATCCGCAAGCTGCCCCACCATCTGATCAAGGCCTTCCGCTCCACGCTGGACGAGGCGGTGTATGCGGATATCTTGGTCATTGTGATCGATGCAAGCGATCCCGAGCATGAGCAACAGTTGGAGGTGACCGAGCAGGTGCTTTGTGACCTGGGGGCTGCAGGAAAGCCCACGCTTTACGTGTTCAACAAGTGCGATCTGGTACAGGGCGCGTTGCCCACGGTCAACGGCAGAAACGCGGAGCATCAGGCGCACATCTCGGCTTTGACGGGACAGGGCTATGAAGAATTTGCCCAAGAGCTGGAGAGCATGATCCACGCGGGCAAGACGCGTGTGACGTTTGTCATTCCCAACGCAAAGCAAGGCGCTTTGAATACGCTGTACCGTTTTGCGACTGTAGAGGACGTGGAATACGGTGCAGACGCAGTCAAGGTCACGGCCGTGGTGGATGCCAAGGTGCGCGGCATGCTGCGCGAATTTGATCCCACCGCATCCGCAAAAAAGCCCGATTGGGAGGAATAAGGCGGAATATCACAACGATTTGTGAGGAAGATATGGAAAAAAGAGATCTGTTTGACGCATCGGGCAAAAATCTCGGCACGACCATCGTGCGCGGTGATCCCATGCCCGAGGGCACTTACGTGCTCAGCGTCAGTATTTTTACGGTCAATGACAAAGGAGAACTTTTGTTGACGTTGCGTGCGCCCGAAAAACCCAATTTCCCGAACATGTGGGAGATCACGGCGGGCGGTGCGATTGCGGGGGAGAGCGGTATGGAGGCCGCCTTGCGCGAGCTGCGCGAAGAAACAGGGTTGAAGGCCAAGCGCGAGGAGCTGCAGCTGTTGCAGGTCATCCGTGAGCCCTCGGCCTTTGTCGAGTGCTATTTGTACAGAACCAACATCCCCGCGTCTGCCGTTGTGCTGCAGGATAAGGAAACGGTTGCGGCAAGATTTGTGTCGATCAAGCGCTTCGAGGAGCTTTTGCACACCGACAGCATTGCGCAGCCCGTGGCCTTCCGCTACGGGGTGATACGCAAGGATCTGTATTGCGCGGCAGGGCTTGGCGAGGTGTGAGTATGGCAAACGAACAGCTTTATATGACGCTGGAAAAAATGGCGTCTGCCGAATTTGAGGAGCGTAATTCACTCTTTATCGGCCATGCAGCTCCCATCAAAAACGAGCAGGAGGCTATGGCGTTCGTCAAGCAAAAGCAAAGAGAGTATGCGGATGCCACGCATAACGTTTGGGCGTATTTGCTCAACGGTGGGATTGTAGCACGCTATTCGGACGACGGTGAGCCGCAGGGAACCGCGGGCGTTCCCGTGCTGGAATGCATGCGCAAATCGGGGGCTACGGACATGGTTGTGGTGGTCACCCGTTATTTTGGAGGCATTTTGCTGGGTGCGGGCGGACTTGTGCGTGCGTATTCGCACGCGGCAAGGATCGCGCTGGATGCGGCGCATATCATTACGTATCATAAATACGGTGAGTACAGCATGAGATGCACCTACTCGGATTATCAGAAATTCAATTTGCTGCTGCCCAAGATGGGCGCTTTGGTGGATGACGTGGAGTACACCGACAGCGTGACGGTGCGCTTTGCGGTCAAGGATGAGCATAAGGACGCCTTGTGGCGTCGCATCTCGGAGATCAGCAACGGCAAATGCGAGCCCGAAAAGACGGGCGAGAGATACGATTACCATGAGATCGGGGAGTGACCGGGCGGTCACTCTTCGATTTTTTAATATTTCATAAACTTTCAAAAAATACTGCAAGAAAAAAAGGAAAATCGCAAAAAAATGCGTATATTATTAATGTAAGAATAAAAATGGGGAAAGTGAGGTAGCATCATGGTACAAAAAGAGGACAGCTTTGTCAATATTTTTCTGGAAAGAGAAGAGCAATCGCTCTCTCCGTATGCATTCCGCACCTCGCAGACGCGCGGACGCGAGCGGTATCAGCCCCCCTGTCAGCTGCGCACCGAGTTCCAGCGCGACCGCGATAAGATCACCCATTGCCAATCCTTCCGCCGCTTGATGAATAAGACGCAGGTGTTTCTGGCACCGGTCGGTGACCACTACCGCACCCGTCTGACGCACACATTGGAAGTCACGCAGATCGCGCGCATTATGGCGCGTGCCTTGCGCCTGAACGAGGACTTGACCGAGGCGGCTGCGCTTGGACATGACCTTGGACATACGCCGTTCGGTCATGCAGGCGAGCGTGCGCTGCAAAAATGTTATTCTCCCGATTTTTCTCACTACGTGCAAAGTCTGCGCGTGGTAGAGGTGTTGGAAAATGACGGGCAAGGTCTGAATCTGACATGGGAGGTCAGGGACGGCATTCTCAACCATTCAGGTTCACTGGATTTTTGCGGTGCAAGCACCCTTGAGGGTGTTTTGGTCAAATATGCCGATAAAATTGCTTACATCAATCACGATATAGACGATGCCTGCCGTGCAGGAATTCTTTCCCTTGAGGACATTCCCGCGCACCTGCGCGAATGCCTGGGACAGCGGCACAGCCAACGCATCAACACCATGGTTACCTCGGTCATCCGCGGCTCTGCCGATAAGGATCATATCTGCATGACGCCCGAGGTGCAGGCAGCGACCGATCAGCTGCGCGACTTTTTGTTTGAAAGCGTATATCTCAACCCCGTCGCAAAGGGCGAGGAGGGAAAGGCTGAGGAAATGCTGATCAAGCTTTACGAGTATTTCGTGGGGCACCCCGAAAAGCTGCCCGAGTCTTACCGCCGCAATCTTGAACGGGAGCCTGTGGAGCGTTGCGTTTGCGATTACGTTGCGGGCATGACCGACAGATACGCGATCCAGCTTTATAACGATCTGTTCATTCCGCAGGTCTGGAGGGGCAGATAAATGAGGATCCCAAAGGAAGTTGTGGAGGAGGTACGCCACCGCACGGATATTGTGGAGCTGATCGGCAGTTACGTCACGCTCAAGCGTGCGGGCTCCAATTACGGTGGGCTTTGTCCCTTCCACAGCGAAAAAACACCGTCCTTTACGGTGTTTCCGGACAGCGAAAGCTTTTATTGCTTTGGCTGCGGCGCGGGCGGTGACGCCATCACCTTCGTCATGAAAAACGACAATCTGGATTACCCCTCGGCAGTCGAGGTGCTTGCCGGACGCGCGGGGATTCAGATCGTCAGAGAGCAGGAGCAGAACACGGGCGGACTTACGCGCAAGCGCGTGCACGACATGAACCGTGATGCCGCCAAGTTCTTTCATCAGTGCTTGCTCGCTCCCATCGGTGCAGAGGGCTTGAAGTATCTGACCGAAAAGCGCGGATTGAGCATGGCTCTTATCAAGCATTTCGGCCTGGGGTTTGCCCCCGGATCATTCAATGCTCTGACCGATTATATGCACAAAAAGGGCTATACCGACGGGGAACTGGCGCAGGGCTTTCTCTGCGGCATCAGCCAAAAGAACGGAAGAGCCTACGACTATTTCCGTAATCGCGTGATGTTTCCCATTATAGATACGGCAGGCAACGTGATCGCTTTCGGCGGCCGCGTTATGGACGACTCCAAGCCCAAGTATCTCAATTCGTCCGATACTCCCGCGTTCCAAAAGCGCAAGAATTTGTTTGCGCTCAATTTTGCCAAGAATTATTGTTCCGAGCGTCTGATCCTTTGCGAAGGGTATATGGACGTGATCTCGCTGCATGCCTACGGCTTCGAAAACGCCGTGGCAACGCTGGGTACCGCCATCACACCCGAGCAAGCAAGGCTGATGACAAAGTATACAAAGCAGGTGGTCATTTGCTACGATGCCGACGAGGCAGGGCAACGTGCTGCCGTCAAGGCCATGGACGTGCTTGGACAGGTTGGCATGGACGTACGCGTGTTGCACGTCAACGATGCCAAGGATCCCGACGAATACTTGCGTAAATTCGGAAACGGGCGTTTCCGTCGACTCATCGAGGGCAGCCGCACCGAATTTTCGTATAAGTCCGAAAAGATCTTTGCAAAATACAGCATGGAGATCCCCGAGGAGCGCATCAAGGCCTCCGAGGAGCTGTGTGAGCTGATCTCGCAATCTCCGTCTAAGGTTGAACGAGAGATCTATGCGTCCATGGTTGCGGACAAGCTGGGCATCAGCGTCGACAGCCTGAAAAACGACGTAGAACGCGCCATCCATAAAAGGATCAAGGCCATGAAGCAAAAGCAAAGCAAGGAGGCAGGACTTTCCGCCAAGGGGTACGGTGACCGCGTCAATCCCGACGCGGCCAAAAACGTGCAGGCGGTTGCTGCAGAGGAAGCCATTCTCGGGCTTTTGATGATGTATCCCGAGCACAGAAAGCAGATCACCTCGGGAGATATCGCACTTTGCGAAGACGATTTCTTCTCGGCACTTGGCAAGCGTGCTTTTTCCTGCATCATGAGATTGGACAGGGAAGAGGGCGGTTTCTCGTACGCGCTGATGGGCGCGGAATTTTCTCCGGATGAGATGGGCAGGCTGCAGAGCATGATGCAAAGACGGCGCGCCCTTGCCGAAAACGGCATACCGGTGCTGCGCGCCAGCGTGCAAACGCTGATAGATCAAAAGAAAAAAAGCGATGCAAAGGCTTCGGGCGATACGGTCGATGCGATCAAGCAGCTGCTGGATGCGAAAAAGAAAAAATAAATAATATATAAATTATCCAAAACGTGAAAGGAACCCTGAAAAACTATGACTGATACCACTATTGTAAACGGTGAGCACGAAGAAAAAAAGCTCACAATGGATGAACTGATTGCCAAAGGAAAGAAAGGCAATCTTTCCAACGAGGATCTGGATGATGCGTTGGAAGAGATGGATTATGATCTTGACAGTATTGATAAGCTTTACGAAACTCTTGAAGATAACGGCATCCCGATCGGTGACGACATTTCTTCTGCTGAAATGGATGAGATCGAGAGTGAGGTCGAAAAGTTCAGCGACGGTGAGAATATGGAGAGATTGCTGGGGCAAGAGGGCTTGGCAATCGATGACCCTGTTCGTCTGTATCTCAAGGAGATCGGCCGCGTGCCGCTGCTGACCGCAGAAAAAGAGCGCGAACTGGCTGAGAGAATGGCAGCAGGGGATGAGGATGCCAAGATGGAGCTGGTGGAGGCCAACCTGCGTCTTGTCGTCAGTATCGCAAAGAGATACGTGGGCAGAGGCATGTTCTTCCTTGACTTGATCCAGGAGGGTAACCTCGGCTTGATGAAGGCGGTGGACAAGTTCGATTACACCAAGGGGTATAAGTTCTCTACGTATGCAACATGGTGGATCAGACAGGCCATCACCCGCGCTATTGCAGATCAGGCAAGAACGATTCGTATCCCTGTTCATATGGTGGAAACCATTCACAAGGTTTCCAGATATTCCAGACAGATGCTGCAAGAGCTGGGCAGAGAAGCGACCGCTGAGGAAATCGGTGAAAAGATGGGCATGAGTGCGGATAAGGTTCGCGAGATCCTTAAGATCGCGCAGGATCCCGTATCTCTTGAAACCCCTATCGGTGAGGAAGAGGACAGCCATCTTGGCGACTTTATTCCCGATGAAGATACTCCCGCTCCCTCCGAGGCTGCTTCTGCAACCATTCTGCGTGAGGTTATTGAGCGTGAGCTTCATACGCTTACTCCCAGAGAAGAACACGTCATCAAGCTGCGTTTCGGCCTTTACGATGGCAGAACCAGAACGCTTGAGGAAGTCGGACAGGAGTTCGAAATCACCAGAGAACGTATCCGTCAGATTGAGGCAAAAGCGCTGCGTAAGCTGCGTCATCCCAGCCGTGCACGCCATCTCAAGGGCTTTTTGGACTGATTTATTGTAAAAATTTTGTGAATTGTCAGGCCCTGATATGCACCGATCAGGGTGCAAAAAAGGCCGTAAGACCGAATTTTCTCGGCAATAGTTTACAAAGAAAGTGAAATGGATTTGTGATAAATGACGGGGATTTTCAGCGCTCGGAAATCCGGGGCGCAAAAGGTCAAAAAAGGTTTACAATCTCAGCCAAAATTATCCTTGACATTGGGATATTTTTAGTGTAAAATATAATAGTATGAAATAATATGCCGACGCTTTGCTTTGGCGCAAAGAGAAGGCGGTACGATTTGTAAGGAGGAATTCCAATGAGAACCAGATTTATCTGTCTGACGCTGTGCATGCTGATGCTGCTGAGTGTGCTCCTGACCGGTTGTAATCAGGACAAGGACGTAGCAGACGTTGAGCAGATCTCGGGTATTACGCTGACTATGTGGGTGATTTCCGATAAGGAAGTTGCCAATACCGATGCCGAGATGGCAGAGCTTAAGGCTGAGCTTCTCGAAAAGCATGGCCAGGGTGCAGCTTACGATCAGGCTGTTGCCGAGGCTGAGGCTACCAGAGCCGCTTACGAGGAGGTAGAGGCCGAGATCACCAAGATCACCAAGTCCAAGTTCAAGGTAAACCTTGATCTGTACTTCTATACCGAAGAACAGTATTACGGTGAGCAGGAGTTTGACCGCGAGGAATATGAGGATCTCAAGATGAACGCAACCGATGAAGAGGTTGAGGCTTATCTGAAGAAGTGCGGCAAGCTGATCTATACCAATATTCAGAATGAAGAGTATCAGGCACTCAAGGAAAAGGCTGCCAAGGCACTCAAGAAGTATCTGAAGGATGCAAAGGCAGAGGGACGTGTGGATACCGACAAGCTCAGAGAGGAATTCTACGCAAAGAATCCTCAGTATGCTGAGTTTGCTAACGTTTCCGACGATGAAGAGGAAGAGACCGAGATCGTCGAAGAGGTAACCTCCTACAACGAGTATGAGATCGCTGAGATCGTTTACCCCGAGCTGGAGAAGCATCAGATTGATATCATTTATCTCTCCGGCTTTGACCGCTATAACGAATTTATCAACAATGAGTGGGTTCAGCCCCTGGACGAGGAGATCTCCGGTGCTTCCAGAAAGCTGACCGACTACATCTCCGCAACGCTTTTGGGCGGTGTACAGATTGAGGGTTCTACTTATGCAATCCCCAATAACGTTTCCATTGGCGAGTATACCTACCTGACCATTGATAAGGAACTGTTTGATAAGTATTACTACAACATCACCGATATCGAGGACGTTCTGGATTGCAGATACTTCCTGGCAGATATCGTGAAGTATGAAGAAGGCGTGCTTCCCTTGGATGCAACCTATGAGGAATGCATGAGCATGCTGGTTTGGTACTGGTCCATGACGTATGAGGAGCAGGAAAAGACCGAGGAAGATGAAGACGTCGACATCGGTGACATCGGTGACTCCGAAGGTGATAAGGAAGAAGAGCCTGCTGTTCTGTACGACTACTATTACGACAAGGAGGGCGATCAGTTCTCCATGTTCGGTACCGTATACGGATCCGCTGCAAACCGTAACCGCGGTAGCATCCGCCTGCAGTTCAGCAATCTGTTTACCAAGACCGACTATTTGAATATTCTTCGTGAACTGATGACCTTCAAGTTTGAGGGTTACTTCGGTGAAGCTGCTGAAGGTCAGACCGTTGCGGTCGATTTCGTAAAGGGCAATTCTGATATCAAGAAGGCCATGGAAAAGGACGGTTACTTCACTGCTGAAAATGGCAGAAAGTACTATGCTGTGATTGCAGAGTATCCTGAAGCAACCGAGAATGAACTGTATGGCAACATGTTTGCTGTCAGCGCATATTCTCACTTTGCTGTGGGCAGATCCATGGATATCATTACCTATCTGAATACCAACTCCACCATTCGTAACCTGCTTCAGTACGGTATCGAAGGCAAGAACTATGAGCTCAGCGAGCCCAGCGAGGGTGAAGTTCTGACCATACTCAACGATTCTTACCAAATGTCTATCGAAAAGACCGGTAACGTATTCATGGCACATCCCGGTGAAGGCAAGAGAGCAGATGCATGGGAAGGCGCAAGAGAGCAGAACAACGAATCTCTGATCGACCCGCTGCTTGGCTTTGATTTCAATACGGTTCTGGACGGTGATGAGACCGGTCTGGATATCGACCCCAAGTATTCCGATGCGAAGGCTAAGGACGATCCCGACTATCAGCCTAAGGGTTTGATCGATAAGATGACTGTAAAGAGCGCAGATATCCAGGCAAGACTGGATGCGTGCACCAATATCAATGAGCTCAACGAGCTGATCGAGGCGCTCAAAGAGGAACTGAAGGAGTCCACCAAGGATAATGCATGGATCAAGAAGGCAAACAACCCTGCGTATGATCCTGATGCAGCAACGGCAACGCTTGAGGATGAGGACGCTTCCAACGACGACTTCTCCAAGGGGCATTCTCCTTACACCATTTACGTAAACTGGCTGACTGAGTACGGCTACGACGTTGCAGCGCAGTAAGAATTAAAAACTATGGGCTGTTGCAAGCGCAACAGCCCTCTTTTTCGGAGATGTTATGAAGTATACACATATTGTTTGGGATTTCAACGGCACACTGCTCAATGATATCAATGCCGGTATTGATGCTGTCAACGTTATGCTGGAGAAGCGAGGGCTTGCTACCATAAAAAGCGTAGAGACGTATCGCGAGCTGTTCTGTTTTCCTATCATTAAATATTATGCAAAGCTGGGCTTTGATTTTGAAAAGGAAGATTACTATACGGTGTTGGCACCCGAGTGGGTGGAAATGTACCTGGAGAACTACAAGCGCAGCCCATTGACCGAGCATGCCGTGCAAACGCTGCAACGCTTGGGCGCGATGGGATACCAACAAACGCTGCTTTCGGCAACCGAGCTGCAAATGCTCAAGGGACAGCTCAAGGGACTTGGATTGGAGCAGTATTTCGGGGAGGTCTGTGGACTGGATAATATCCACGCGGGCAGTAAGGTGGATACGGCTATTGCTTGGCGTGAGGCTCATCCCGATGCGGTCGCGTTGTTTGTGGGCGATACGGTGCACGATTATGAGGTTGCTTGCGCTGCGGGTGCGGATTGCGTCCTGTATAGCCAAGGGCATCAGAGCCGTAGCCAACTCTCGGGATGCAAGTGTCCGATCATCGATCATCTTTCGGAGCTGATCGAACTGTTATCCTCTCAATGAATTGACCAATTCGCGCAAATGGTGGCAAGCACGGAGATATCCGCTGCGATCCTCTGTGATTGTACAGGCTTTGGCTACAGACAACTGGATATCGATCTGATCTAAAACCGCAAGTGGCACGGAAAGCGAGAGCAAGCCCTTGCGGTTTTTCCACGTTTGCTCGAGCGTGTCGGGGGCAGAGATCTCTTCTGTGTTTTCGCACATCTGGTTGATGTGCTGCAGCATTTCAAGACGTACGGAAAGCACATATATATAATTGAAGAAAACTATTAAGAGCAAGATGCAGAAGATGATTGCGGCGGTGCGCATCCGTTTCATGATTTTCTCCTTTCAACAACCACTCCGCCAAGATCGTCTGCGATCATGTAGAAAACCTGATCGGGTGAGAGGCCGTGCTCCTTCATTTTCTCTTGTACCCATATGCGATCCTTTCCGAGCGCTTGGAGGGTTTGATCGGAATATACTCCGTCACAAAAAATGATGTGCTGAATACCGCATTCCTGCGGTGCCATGCCGAATTGATTTGCAACGGGCGGGGTGTAAGCGGCCTTGGTGATGATGCTGATCTTTCCGTTGCTTTCTAATATAGCGTAGTCTACCTGATTGATATCTGAGATGCTTTTTTGCCGAAGCTCGGACAGTAATTCATCAAGAGAAATGCGAACCTTCTGCATTTCGCGTCGATCTGCCTTTCCGTTACGGATCAGCACAGCGGGCTTGGGGGAGAGGAACTTCTTAAGCTTGGGATATTTCAGGGTCAGCCCGGAGGTGAAAACCTCAAAAGAAGCCAGTGTTACTACGGGAACGATGGCATATAAGAGCGGCGTGCTTTTATCTGTAATGGGGATGGTTGCAATTTCCGAAAGTAAAAGCGTGATAACAAGATCGGTTACCTCTAACTCTCCGAGCTGCCTCTTACCCATCAAGCGCATGGTGCCGATCAGGAAAATATAAATCAGAACGGTGCGAAATAAAATAATGAACATAATGATCTCCGCGTAACGTTGTTTTATTATTGTGATAAGAGGGCAGTGCATTTTATGTATGGAAAATACTGTCTGGATGAAAGTTATGCAACCTGCACAAAATCAAAACATAAAACCTATATACTTTGTCAAAACCCACACTTGACAAAATGAGATGAAAGTGGTAGAATATTCAAGGTCGCGAGAGCGGCGGGGTCGCAACGAAAAGCGAGGAAGTTGATAGAAAAAAGTCAAAAATTTTCGAAAAAAGTTTTGAAAAACCTATTGACAAACGAAAAACGTTGTGATATAATAATCAGGCTGTCGCGAAGAGCGGCAGGAAATTGGTCCTTGACAATTGAATAACA
>JAFTLD010000060.1 GCA_017452945.1 Clostridia bacterium
AAACGGCGTAAAAAAAGTTTCGCCTCTGCGGAGGCGACGAGGGCTTCGCGCCCTCGACCCGCGCGAGCCTTTGAAAAGGCTCGACCCAAACTTTCATCCTGTGGTGATCCGTTTAAGTGGCAGCGGGCGAAAACTTTCAATCTGCTTTTCCGTGTGGGCAAAAGGAAACCGCAGGCGTTAAAACCTGCGGTTTTATCATATTCAATTACTTCTTGAGTGCAATCGCTTTCTTTGCGTTCTCTGCGATGTTCGCAGGGGTCAGGCCGTACATTTCAAGCAGCGGAGGAACCTTTCCGCTTCTGCCGAATACATCCTGTGTACCAACGCTGAGCACGGGGACGGGGCAACCCTGACAAACCGCCTGTGCAACAGCCGATCCAAGACCGCCGATTACGTTGTGCTCCTCGGCCGTAACGATCGCGCCTGTCTCTGCAGCTGCCTTGCAAATCAGCTCCGCATCCAGCGGCTTGAGCGTGTGGATATTGATCACTCTTGCGTCAATGCCTTCACAGGCCAGCATCTCTGCTGCCTCAAGCGCCATAGAAACCATATAACCGGTTGCTACGATGGTCACGTCCTTGCCGTCACGCAGCACCACGCCCTTGCCAAGCTCGAACTTGTAGTTTTCCTCATCGTTGACCACGGGCAGAGGGTTTCTGCTGAAGCGGATATAGAACGGGCCGTCGGTCTCGATCGCGCACTTGACCGCCAGTCTTGCCTCAACGGCATCGGCAGGGTTGATAACCGTCATACCCGGAATGGTGCGCATGAGTGCAAGATCCTCTAAGCACTGGTGGGTTGCACCATCCTCACCGACTGCAAGACCTGCGTGCGTCGCACCGATCTTGACGTTGAGATGGGGATAACCCACAGCATTTCTGACCTGCTCGAATGCTCTTCCTGCCGCAAACATGGCAAACGAAGAAGCGAAAGCAGTCTTGCCCGCAGCTGCAAGTCCTGCAGCTACGCAGACCATGTTGCCTTCTGCAATGCCGCAATCAAAAAATCTGTCGGGGTAAGCCTTCTTAAAGGTTACGGTTTTGGTCGCTTCCGCAAGGTCTGCGTCCAGAACCACAAAATCATATTGCTCTGCAAATTCCACCAGCGCCTTGCCGTATGCATCTCTGGTGGCTACCTTATCACCAATCTTGTACATGCTCTCAGTCCTCCTTTGCAGTCAGCTCGGCAACGGCAATTGCGTACTGCTCATCACTCGGAGCAGAGCCGTGCCACTTGACCTGATTTTCCATAAAGGAAACGCCCTTGCCCTTGGTCGTATTCATCACAATGGCACTCGGTGCGCCCTTGACAGCCTTGGCCTTTTCCAAAGCCTCCTCGATTTGCTCAAAATCATGACCGTCGATGGTCTGCACGAAAAATCCGAACGCTTCCAGCTTGGATTCAAAGGGGGCGGGGCCGATGACCTCGGCAACCGGACCGTCGATCTGCAAGCCGTTGTAGTCGATGATCAGGCACAGATTATCCAGTGCGTAGTGGGCTGCAAACATGCAAGCCTCCCAGATCTGGCCTTCCTCGCTCTCACCGTCGCCCACAATAGCATAGGTGCGGTAAGCTTTGCCATCGATCTTTGCTGCCAGTGCCATACCGCAAGCTGCGGAAAAGCCCAGACCAAGAGAGCCTGTGGACATATCCACACCGGGAATGTGCTTCATGTCGGGATGTCCCTGCAGGATCGAATCGTGCTGGCGCAGCGTGCCCAGCAGTGCTTTATCAAAATATCCGCGCTCGGCAAGTGCTGCATACAGGGCAGGCGCACAGTGTCCCTTGGAAAGCACCAATCTGTCGCGGTTCTCATCCTTAGGATTTGCGGGATCAATATTCATGTGGTCAAAATACAGGTATGCCAGCAGGTCGGAAATCGAAAGAGATCCACCGGGGTGACCTGATTTTGCAGCGTGCGTGCCTTCCAGCACGCCAAGACGAATGGCATTTGCCTTTTCTTTCAGCATTTGCAGCTTTTCCTGATTCATGGGAATTTCCCTCCGTTGCAATGTTTTGTCGCTTTATTATACCATCCGCAAGGGATGCTTGTCAAGGCAAAGAACAGGATTTGGAAAAGATATTTATGCGAATATGCATCCCACCTTTTGCAGAGGGAGGATAACCTCTCCTGCAAGCAATCTGCTCGGTTCTGCGTGACTTGACATCTTTCCCGGCCTGTGCTATAATGAAAGCGCATGATGAGAAAGGAGAAATTTATGTTTTGCTGTGACATGATGGAGAGCAACGTGTATTGCGCGGATGACCAAGAAAAAAAGCCGATATTTTATTCAAGACGCTTTGACGAATACATGCTTCCCGACACCGACAGCAGCGGTATTCTCCTGCGCTTCTGCCCATGGTGCGGCAAGAAATTGCCCGATAGCAAGCGAATGAGATGGTTTGAGGAGCTTGATGCGCTCGGCATCGAAATTTCACTGCTTGAAACCGAACAGGTGCCGCCCGAATATCTGAGCGATGCTTGGTGGAAAAAATAAAACAAGAATGCTCGATGGGGTATGTCCCTAAGTTAAGAAACGACGATTTGCCACATCGGGATGCTAAATTAGCGGTAAAAATGAACAAAAGGAAAGCAGAAGTCTTTGATCATCAAGGCTTCTGCTTTCTGTTGTATAAGACGTGAAAGAGCGACCGTACGGTGACCTCATCCGGCGCTACGCGCCACCTTCCCCAGCGGGGAAGGCTTTTTTGGCGCATCCGTTTTGCTCAATTATCCGCTGAGGGGTTAACTTGATGAGCCTTCCCCGCTGGGGAAGGTGGCGCGTAGCGCCGGATGAGGTGCATCACACGGACGCTCTTTCACATCTTTTGTTTACGAAAACAGCAGGGGTTTGCTCATACTTGAACAAATTCCTGTTGTTCTTTCGCTAATTTATGTTTACGTTTGTGCGCCCGTAAGAGAGCCTCTCCAAGGAAATTGCAAACACATCCGTAACAATATCGCAGACTCTTTGTTCACAATATCTATCTTGACAAAGATATATAAATATAATAAAATAATATTATACGAGCATATGACCGTCGGGCGATTCTTGAATCGCCCCTACGAACAACGTTGATTCACAGGAGGCTGCCATGGAGCAAAAGCGATTTACCAAAAACGACGACGGCTTTATCTGCGCGCATTGTGGGCGCGAGGTGCAGCCGCTGGGCTATACCTCACGCAACCATTGCCCCTTTTGTCTGTGGTCGATGCATCTCGATGTTTTTCCGGGTGACCGCGCAAGCGAATGCGGGGGACAGATGGAGCCTGTGCGCGTAGAGCCCGATCCCAAAAAGGGCTACGTGATCGTCCACCGCTGCACAAAATGCGGGGAATTGCATCGCAACAAGGCCGCACACGAGGCTAAGGTACAGCCCGATAATCTGAAATTACTCATCTCGCTGACTGCGGGAAGATAAGAAAGGAGCTTGCTATGACGTACACTGCAAATGCCTTTACCCTGCCCTCTTCGGACGGTGTTCATACGCTTGCCGCATGGTGCTGGACGCCTGACAATCCAATCGGCGTCATTCAGCTCTCGCATGGCATGTGCGAATACGTACTGCGCTATGAAAAATTTGCTGAGCGCATGTGTGACGCAGGCTTTGCCGTTGTGGGTCACGACCACCTCGGTCACGGCCACACCGCACGCTCCTCTGATGAGCTTGGCTACATTACCGACGCCAAAAATCCTGCGCTTTGCATGGTCAAGGACGTTTATGGCGTGAATCAATGGATCAAAAAGACCTTTCCCGACCTGCCCGTGATCCTTTACGGACACAGTATGGGCTCTTTTGTGGCACGCTGGGCGCTGACCGAATACAAGAATGCGTGGAATGCAGCAGTCATTTCGGGCACGGCAGGCCCCGAAGCCCCCACGGGTGCGGGCAAGCTGCTCTGCCGCGTGTTGGGACTGTTTGGCAAGCATAACCGCTCCAATCTGCTCTATACCATTGCTTTTGGCTCTTACGACAAGCCGTTTGCCGCCGAGGGCATCAAGAATGCTTGGCTGACCCGCGACCGCGCGGTCATTGAAAAATACAATGCAGATCCCTTCTGCTCCTACCGCTTTACCGTCAACGGCTATTTAACGCTCTTTACGCTGCTTGGCTACGTTTCTGCCAAGGACTGGGCAAAGAAGATGCCGCTCGAGCTCCCTATGCTGATCGTATCGGGTGAGAACGATCCCGTGGGCAACTTTGGCAAGGGCGTGCGCCACGTAGAGGCGCGGCTGCGTGAGGCGGGAGCAAGCGAGCTTTCCTCCATGTACTTTGAGGACATGAGGCACGAGCCGCACAACGAAACCGAAAACGACAACTTCTACGAGGGCGTGACCAACGTCATGCGCCGTATGATAAAGAGGTAAGCTATGCAGACACTCAAGCAAACCAAGGGAAAGCTGCTTGGCGTGGACTTTGGCGACAAGCGCACCGGCATTGCGGTATCCGACAGCATGCGCACCATGGCTTCGGGACGTCAGACCATATCCGTGGGCGGCATGGAAAAAACCGCAGAGCGCACAGCCGAGATCGCATGTGAGCTTGGCGTGGTTGGCGTTGTGGTTGGCGTACCCGTCAACATGGACGGCTCGTTCGGTCCCCGCGCACAGCACGCGCAAAAATTTGCGGGCATTCTGCAGTACAAGCTGGGGGACGGTATTCACGTGGCAATGTTGGACGAGCGCATGACCACCATGGCTGCCTCCCGCTACTTAAACGAAACAGACACGCGCGGTCAAAAAAGAAAGCAAGTGATCGACACGCTTTCGGCAGAGATCATTCTGCAAAACGCGCTTGACAAGCTCAAATATATGCAAATATAAGTAAGGAAGTATAAAAAATGGCAAAATCCACAACATCCCGTATGATTGGTTGGGCGATCCGTCTTTTGGTCGGTGCCATGATCTTTTCGGTTGTGGGCGTACTGCTTTGGCGCATTGTGTCTTCGGGTGACCCTGCATCCATGACCACCCTGCAGCCCAACGACAAGATCTGTGCTGCTTATCAGCAAGAGGGTGAACAACTGCAGATCCTGCATCAACAGCACGATACCATCATTCGCGAGGGACCTTCCAAGGGGTATTTCTCGGTCACGCAAAGCGAGTTTATTCCCGCAGCAAATCAGCTGCAGATCACCTTCCGCTACAACAACAGCACGCTCAAATACGTGGCTGAGGACTATGGAAAAGAAAAGCCCCTTGAGCGCGGCAAGGATTGGTTTGACGTTACGGTCACCGTGGCTTACGATCTGACCCCCAGCAACACGGCAGACAACGCTTTGAATGATCCCGAAAGCGTCAGATTTGAGCGTTTTCAACCCACTGCATGCGTCAAGGACACCAAAAATCTTTATAACTATGAGAGATTGACCTTTGACGGCGTTGACATTTGCGACGGCTTTGACGAGCAAGGAAATCCCATTATGAAAGCCGACGTGCTGGCCGTTTACGTGGATATCTACTTCAACGAGGATATTGATTACGATGCGGAACCGCTTGGTACGCTGTTGATCTACCTGTACGGCAACGAGCGCAAGGTGCTGTGCAACACACCCGATCAAAAGGATATCGCAGCACTTGAAGCTTACGCGCAAAAATAATTTGCAAGTTTTGCAAATTCTATTGACAAGGACACAATAATCATTTATAATTTTCACATAAGAGTCGAGGTGCATTGTACAAATAGTAACTTGCCGCAAAAGGCCGCACAGCCGTTGGCAGGCGAAAGGGGTACGGTGCCGAAGCCTTCCGCACGTGCAGCGGATTTGGTTGGGCGAACGGACTAAGTGCCGTTCGACTGTCGCGGATTTCTCGCGGGGTGCTTCTCTTTGGCATAAAAATCATCCGACAGGGTCGGAAGAGATATGCAAGAGTGTTTCCCCATGCGGGAAACACTCTTACTTTTTGGTTAAAAATTTTGTGATATAAAGGAAGATTTTGTTATGACACACACACCGATTTTCAAGGGCATTGCCACCGCGCTGATCACCCCCATGCACGCAGACGGGAGCGTGGATTACGAGGCTTTCGGCCGCTTGATCGATTGGCAGATCGAATGCGGCATTGACGCGCTGGTCATTGCAGGTACGACAGGTGAGGGCTCTACCTTAACCGACGAGGAGCACCGCGAGGTCATCCGCTATTCCGTAGAGCGTGCGGCACACCGCGTCCCCATCATTGCAGGCACGGGCAGCAACGATACAGCCTATGCATGCGACCTGACCAGATTCTCCGCAGAGGTAGGCGCAGACGCCATGCTGGTGGTCACCCCCTACTACAACAAAGCAACGCAAAACGGCCTTGTCAAGATGTTCAACGCCATCGCAGACGCATCGGACAAGCCCATCATTGCATACAACGTCCCCTCCCGCACCGGCTGTGCCATTGCACCAGCAACCTACGCAAAGCTTGCCGAGAACCCCAAGATCACGGCCATCAAGGAAGCCAACGGTGACATCGGTGCCATCGTGGAAACCGCTGCGTTGGTTGGCGACAAAATGGACATTTACTCCGGTAACGACGACCAGATCGTCCCCGTGCTGGCCATGGGCGGTATGGGCTGCATTTCGGTGCTCTCAAACGTTCTGCCCCGCGAGACCAAGCAGATCTGTGAGCTGTTCTGGCAGGGCGACGTCAAGGGTGCAGCTGCACTGCAATGCAAGCTGCTGCCCCTGATCAAGGCGCTGTTTTCTGAGGTCAACCCCATTCCCGTCAAGGCTGCTATGGCAAAGATGGGCTTCTGCTCCCCTGCCATCCGCCTGCCCCTGACCGAAATGGAAGAAGCACATGCCGAGGTGCTTTATGCGCGCATGAGAGAGGCGGGAATTGACGTATGAAGGTCATGATCATTGGCGCTGCAGGCCGCATGGGCAAGGAGCTTTTGGCGCTGGTACAGAACGGTTATGCAGGTACAACTGCCGCCATCGGCATTGACGCTTATTCAGACGAATACCCCCACACACCGGGAGCATGCGGTGAGATCCCTGACGTGATCGTGGATTTTTCGCACATGAGTGCTACCGACGCGGTGCTTGATTGGGCCGTGGCCAACAACGTCCCTTGTGTAATCGGCACTACGGGACACACCGAGCAGCAGCTCTCTCATATCGCAAAAGCTGCCGAGCACATTCCCGTATTCCATTCGGGCAACATGTCGGTAGGCATTGCGGTGCTTTTGCAGCTTGCAAAGCAGACCGCACGCGCATTCCCCGATGCAGATATTGAGATCATTGAGGTGCATCACAAGCACAAGGCGGACGCCCCCAGCGGTACGGCCTTGATGCTGGCCAAGGCTATTGAGGAGGTGCGCCCCGATTCCAGACGCGTGCTTGGCAGAAGCGGCCAGGGCAAAAGAGAGCCGCAGGATATCGGCATTTCCGCGGTACGCATGGGCAACGTGGTGGGTGAGCACAAGGTATGTATCTGCACCGACAGCCAGACCATCACGCTGGAGCATAAAGCGCACACCCGCGCTTTGTTTGCCGAGGGTGCCTTGACGGCAGCGGCATATATTCGGGGCAAGACCCCCGGGCTTTACAACATGCAGGTCATGTTGGACGAGCTGAATAAGGAGAAGGATTATGAAGATAGCAATTGTGGGATACGGTAATCTCGGCCGCGGTGTGGAAGCCGCGCTGACTGCCGCTCCCGATATGCAGGCTGTGGGAATTTTCACGCGCCGTGACCCCGCGAGCGTGCAAAGCGTCATGGGCTTGCCCGTATACGGTATGAGTGCGCTGGAGGGCATGACGGACGAGATCGACGTTGTCATCAACTGCGGCGGTTCTGCAACGGACCTGCCCCACTCCACCCCCGCGCTGGCTGAAAAATTCCACGTGGTGGACAGCTTTGACACGCACGCAAAGATCCCCCAGCATCGTGCTGCGGTCGATGCAGCCGCACGTAAAGGCGGTAAGGTGGCCGTGATCTCTGTTGGTTGGGACCCCGGTATGTTTTCGCTGACCAGACTTTACGCGTCAAGCATACTGCCCGACGGCAAAAGCTACACCTTTTGGGGTACGGGCGTCAGCCAGGGGCACTCGGATGCCATTCGTCGCATCGAGGGCGTAGCGGATGCAAGACAGTACACGGTGCCGATCGAGGCGGCTATGGAGCGCATCAAGAACGGTGAGATGCCGACGTTTGCAGCGGCAGATATGCACGAGCGCGTTTGCTACGTGGCCATCAAGGACGGTGCGGACGCAGCAGAGATCGAGCAAAAGATCGTGACCATGCCCGACTATTTTGCCCCTTACAAGACCACCGTGCATTTTGTCAGCTTGGAGGAATTGCACCGCGACCACGCAGGTCTGCCGCACGGCGGCACGGTCATTCACGCGGGCAAGGCTGCAACAAGCTCGGCGCACACCATCGAATACAAGCTGAATTTGCAGTCCAACCCCGATTTCACAGGCAGCATTCTGGTGGCCTTTGCAAGAGCGGCATACAGGCTCGGGCAGATGGGCGAGTGCGGCTGCAAAACCGCGTTTGACATCGCACCTATCTTGCTCTCACCGCAAGACCCCGAGGAGCTGTACGCGCACCTGCTGTAACACCACCAACTACCACAGGCTGAAAGCTTTCACCCACCCCACCCAAACGGTCCACCTCCACAGGATGAAAGTTTGGATCGAGCCTTTTCAAAGGCTCGCATGGGTCGAGGGCGTGAAGCCCTCGTCGCGCCCGCAGGGGCGAAACTTTTCTTTCGGCGTTTAATTTCGCGAAGCGAAATATGTTCTTCTTTTGCGCCTACTTGCACAAAAAAGAACGGAGAGAATTTCCTCAATGTAAAAACGTAAATAACAAAGGGAGAGCCCATCAAGGTTCTCCCTTCTCTTTTTTGACTAACACATATTCCGGACTTTCGTAATTCTTATCATTAACACAATTATATCGCAAAAATGTGTTAAAGTCAAGTATATTCTTAAGATTAACACATTTTTGGGGGTGTTACGTATGAAAATTTACGATTACAACGGCAGCAAAAATATTTGCGGGCAGAGAGTCAAGGAAGCCAGAAAGAAATGCAATCTCTCACAGGAAAATCTCGCGGCAAAGCTGCAGCTGGAGGGCGTGATCATTGAACGTGACAGCGTCAGCAGAATTGAAATCGGCACGCGATTTGTGGCGGATTACGAGATTGCCGCGCTGTGTAAAATTTTACACGTAACGCCCGGCTATTTGTTGGGAATGGAATAACGTATAGGGAGAATCCACACAGGGTTCTCCCTTTTGATTTTACATTGAGCAAATTCTCTCCGTTCTTTCTTTACCATGCTTTTCTGAAAAAAGGTCGATCAAAAACTTTCATAGCAGGCTGTCTGTGTGAATCACGTTTTGGCAATATGCTTTCTCATATCCAGCGCGCAAGCGACCAGAATGATCGCGCCCTTGATGACCGTCATGATAGCCGGCTCAAAATTGAGGAACACCAAGCCCGCATTGACCAGCTGTAAAAGGAACACGCCCAGCATGACCCCTCGGATCTTGCCCACGCCGCCCATGAACGACACGCCGCCGATCACACACGCAGCAATCGCATCCAGCTCATAGTTGACACCGGTTGCCGTGGAGTTGGATGACACTCTGGCGCACTCAACAAAGGCTGAAACGCCATACAGCACGCCTGCCAGAACAAACACACTGATAATAGTCTTTGCCACGCTGACACCCGAAACAGCCGCAGCCTCGGGGTTTGTGCCCACCGCGAACATGTTCTTTCCAAGCACGGTCTTATTCCACACGATCCACATGATCACCGTCACAAGCACCGCGATCCACAAATAGTTGGGAAACTGCACGCCACCGATATTGATGCCGCCCGTAACAAGACTCGTATAACTTGGGTCAAGCCCTGCAATAGGTGCGCTGTTGTTCTGCCCCAACGACACGTACCACATCACACCGCCGTACAAGATCAGCTGCGTGCCCAGCGTGACGATAAACGGATGCAGCTTGAATTTGGACACCATAAACCCATTAAAACCGCCCACAAATCCGCCAACCAGCATGACCAGCAAAAGTGCTACGGGGATCAACCATGGGCTATACGAAAGCATGGGAAACATCTTGCTCACCACTGCATTCGACTGCAAGAGTGATGCGCAAATGCACGCACAAAGGCCCAGGCAGCGGCCTGCTGAAAGGTCGGTGCCCGTCAACACGATGATTCCTGCCACGCCCAGCGCCATAATCAGACGTGAAGCCGATTGCATAAGAATATTGACCACCGAATCCGCAGACAAAAATGCCGGATTGTATGCAAACACCGCGATCACAAATACCGCGATCAATATATATAAGGCATTATCCAATATGCCGTTTTTGATAACTCCTGCCTTATCCTTGCCCGACATGGCCTTGAAATTGCCAAGGCTTGCCCGCACACGGCCAAAGGCTCCCGATCCTTTTTGTTCCATTCCCTATCTCCATCACACGTATTTGGCAGCCAACGCCATCAGTTCCTGCTCTGTATATTCTCCTCGCCGCATCTCACCCGCAATTCTTCCGCCGGAGATCACAATAATACGGTCACACATGCCAATCAGCTCAGGCATCTCGCTGGACACCATGATAATGCCTTTCCCCCGTTCTGCCAACTGCGCAATCAGCGCGTAGATCTCGGATTTCGCCCCCACGTCCACACCGCGGCAAGGTTCATCCAAAAGTAACACGTCGGGATCTGTCAGCATCCATCTGCCAAGAATCACCTTCTGTTGGTTGCCGCCCGACAACAGCTTAATAGGCGTATGCCTTCCGGGTGCCTTGACTCGCAGATCAAAGATCACCTTATCGGTATCCTTGTGCATCTGCCCCGTACGCAAGAGTCCTGACACACCGCGATAGCGCCCAAGCCTTGCCACGCATACATTATCGGTCAGAGAAAGCCCTCCGAATATACCCGTGGCGCGCCGCTCCTCCGTAAGCAGCGCAAGTCCCCCCTTGATCGCATCGGCAGGACGCCTTACGCGCAAAGCCTTGCCATCCAGCTCCACGCTGCCGCCCGTCATTCTGCGCATGCCAAACAGCGTTTCCAAAATCTCGGTGCGCCCTGCGCCCACCAGACCGCAAAAGCCAAGCACCTCCCCACGGTGCAGGACAAACGAGATGTCCTGCAGTCCCTTGGCGCAAAGCCCGTTTACGCAAAGCAACGGTTGCCCCGGTGTGCGCTGTTGCGCAGGGTACAGATCGGTCAGTTCCCTGCCCACCATTTTTTCAATGATCTTTTGCGTGGTCAGTGCATCGGCAGAATCGGTGGAGATATATTGACCGTCACGCATGACGGTCACGGTATCCGAAATGGCCAGTATTTCATCCATCTTATGCGAGATATAGATAATCCCGCAACCTCTTTTTTGCAGCTTTCGGATAATGCGAAACAGCTGCGCTACCTCACGATCGGCAAGCGAAGACGTAGGCTCGTCCAGCACCAGCACCTTGGCCTGATAAGATACCGCTTTTGCAATCTCTACCATCTGCCTTTGCGCGACCGGCAGCGTCCCGATGATGCGTGCAGGATCAACGTCTACCTCAAGATCCTCAAACAGCTCCCGCGTTTTTTGCTCCATATACCGCTGCCGCACAAGGCCTCCCTTGGTAGGATAGCGACCAAGCCAGATATTGTCCGCCACGCTTCGACGCAGGGCTTGGTTGAGCTCCTGATGCACCATGGCAACACCGTGCTTCATGGCATCAGCCGGATTTTTGAAATCCACTTCCTTACCCGCAAGACGAATACTGCCGCCATCCTTTTGATAAATGCCGAACAGACACTTCATCAAGGTGGACTTTCCCGCACCGTTTTCACCCATCAAGGCATGCACACTGCCCGGAGCAACGCAAAGCTGTGCCCCGTCCAGTGCCTTGACACCGGGAAAGCTTTTGACAATATCCCGCATTTCCAGAATATACTCCATACCTTTGCCTCGCCCTTTTTATTTTGCACTCACAGGCGTATACGGAATGCGTAGCTTACGCACGTTTTTATCAAATTCATACGCCGTTCCTTCCAAAAAGCTCTTGTTTTCCATGATATTGGCTGCGATCTTGACAATTGCCTCAGCCATAGCTTCACCGTCCTGCTTGACCGTGCCCTGCATTTTCCCGTTTTTAATAGCATCCATAGCAGTGGAAAGCGCATCCACACCGAACACGGGGACATACGCACCGTCACCGTCACGGCTGCCCTTGGTATTATAGCCCTTTGCCTCCAAAGCAGAAATCACACCCAGCGCCATATCATCATTATTGCACAGGACAAGCTCGATATTGGGCACACCGTTCTGGACGCGAAAAAGCGAGCCCATCATATTATTGGCCGTAGCACTATCCCAGTTGGCAAGCTGATCCGCACCCACACGCACCAGCACGTCACCATCCTTGTCCGCAGCTGTCAGCTCATCATTGTCTGCAAGCAGCTCGTTTGCCTTAGACACCGCATATTTGGTGCGTCCGTCTGCCTCGGCATTGCCTACCTCAGCGCGAAACATGGCATATTGGATCTTACCATCCCCGTTAAGATCGTACTTTTCAAACGCCTCGTTATCAGCAAGCATCTCAGAAACCAGCTCACCCTGCATATAACCGGGTGCATCAGGATCGGTGCCCACAAAGCAGATATTGTCCGCGGTGTTGACGGCTGCATCCGAAACCTCTCGGTTAAAGAATATAACAGGCAGCCCTTTGGCATAAGCCTTTTGCGCCAACGCCTCGCCCGCGCTTTGGAAATCCACAGCGTTGATGATCAACAGATCCGCACCTTGCGTAATAGCAGTATCGATCTGCGTGCTTTGATTTTGCTGATTTGCCTCTCCGTTATAAAAGGTGACCTGCATGCGGTCACGGTAAGGTTTGAAATACTTCTCCAAGGCACCGCGCACCGTGGCAATATAGCTATCGTCAAATTTGTATGCAAACACCGCCACGCGGTAGGTATCTTGTCTTGCGCATCCTACAGTACACGCACCGATCAACAAACACAATCCGACCAACACGCTAACTGCTCTTATTTTTAGTGAAAGTTTCATTTTTGCTCCTCCGAAAGGATTTTTCATGCTTTATTTTGGCTTATATGAGTGCGTTTTATAAGCAAATACAATTGACAAATATTGTAATAAACAAAGAAAACCGAAGGTCATCCTTCGCAAATGAAACGTGGAGGTGATACGTTCCGGGAAAGGAGGATGAATCATTTCCTCAACGCAAAAACGCACGATGCGTTCGCATCGTGCGTTTTTTCATATTCAAAAGCCTATCAGCTCAGCTTTGCGCCGTTGACCTTTACGCCGGGGCCCATGGTGGAAGCCACAACGCAGCTCTTGATATACTGACCCTTTGCAGCAGCAGGCTTAGCCTTGATGATAGCGCCGAGCAGAGTGTTAAAGTTCTCTTCCAGCTTCTCAGGGCCAAAGGATGCCTTGCCGATGGGGCAGTGGATGATGTTGGTCTTGTCAAGACGGTACTCGATCTTACCTGCCTTAGCCTCGCGAACTGCGCGAGCTACGTCGGGAGTAACGGTGCCGGCCTTGGGAGAAGGCATCAAGCCCTTGGGACCCAGGATCTTACCCAGTCTACCGATCACGCCCATCATGTCAGGGGATGCGATAACAACGTCAAACTCGAACCAGTTTTCCTTCTGGATCTTTTCAGCGTACTCAGCGCCGCCAACGTAGTCAGCACCTGCATCCAGAGCTGCCTGAACGTTGTCACCCTTAGCGAATACCAGGGTTCTTACGGTCTTACCGGTACCGTTGGGCAGTACGACTGCGCCTCTGACCTGCTGGTCAGCGTGACGGGAGTCAACACCCAGACGAACGTGTACTTCTACAGTTTCGTCAAACTTTGCCTTGGAAGTCTGGCATACCAATGCAAGAGCTTCTGCAGTATCATACAACTTGGACTTCTCGATCAGCTTGGCGCTATCGGAATATTTCTTACCCATCTTTGCCATTACGGTATACCTCCTTCTTAGTCTTCTACCACAACGCCCATGCTGCGTGCGGTACCTGCGATCATGCTCATAGCAGCTTCGATGCTGGCAGCGTTCAGGTCGGGCATCTTGGTCTCAGCGATCTTTCTGACCTGTTCCTTGGTGATGGTTGCCACCTTGTTCTTGTTGGGCTTAGCCGAAGCAGTTTCCAGACCGCAAGCCTTCTTGATCAGAACGGGTGCGGGAGGAGTCTTGGTGATAAAGGTGAAGGAACGGTCTGCATATACGGTAATGACAACGGGGATCGTCAGACCGATGTCATTCTTGGTTCTTTCGTTGAACTCTTTTGTAAATACGGGAATTGCAACACCGTACTGACCCAGAGCGGGACCTACGGGAGGCTGAGGAGTAGCCTTACCTGCGGGCAGCTGCAACTTGATATACCCTAATACTTTCTTTGCCATTTTTACTTAACCTCCATATGTGGTACTTTGTGCGGGAGAATTGCAGAATTTTTCTCCCTCCCACTGTTTCTGTCCGGCACGGACAGCTCTGTCCCTTTTTCGGACAGTAATCTTAATTTGCCGGCTTGATCATGGATGCATCAAGCTCGACAGGCATGTCACGGCGGCCTCTCTTGACCAATACCGTCACGTTCTTGAGGTCATCCGAGATAGACTGGACGACACCGGAATAGCCCTCGAACAGGCCGTTGACAACCTCTACCGTATCGCCTACGTTGAAGGAAAGCTTTACCTTAACTTCTTCAATGTTCAGCGCCTCAACCTCCTCAGGAGTCAGAGGGGTAGGACGGGATCCGGGGCCGACAAAGCCGGTCACACCGGTAATGTTACGGACAGCGTGCCAGGATTCATCGGTCATGACCATCTTGATCAGCACGTAGCTGGGGAAGACCTTGACTTCTGTGATCTTTTCTTCGCTTCCGTTCTTTTCCACAACGGTTTCCACGGGAATTCTGATATCGAAAATCAGATCGCCCAGACCGCGGTTTTCAACGATTTTTTCAAGGCTCGTTTTTACTTTGTTTTCGTATCCCGAATAGGTGTGCGCCACATACCATCTTGGGCCTACGTTCATAGCATCGATATCGCTCATCGCTCAATACCTATGCAATTAGTGGAACAGACCAACGATCAGCTCCAACAGGCTCTTTTCGAACCACAGATCGCCGCCGGTGCTTGCACCGCCAAAGATCTTTTCCAGAACCAGGTTGAACAGGAAGATCACCAGCGTGATTGCTGCTACCACCAGAAGCACTACCAAAGTGTTCTTGCGGGTATCCTTCCAGGAGCTCCATACGATTCTCTTCTTTTCGCTATTCAGCGCGCGCAGGAATTCTGCTACCTTTTCTCTCTTGACGATGCAGAATACCACGCCTGCAATCAGACCTGCAATGACAAGGCCCCAGATCACAATCTTGGTCCAGTACAGAACCTGATCGCCATCCTTGTTCTCGCGAGTGAAGTTCTTTTCCCAGAAATTCTGGTCACCTTCGGTTGTGGTTTCCTCATCATGATCATGTTCGGTCGTCTCACCCTCGGTGGTCTCCTCACCGGAAACTGCCTCGGTCGTTTCCTCGTCTGCCACAGTGGTTTCTTCCGCTGCAGTAGTAGTTTCCTCTTCAGCGAATACACCTACGGTGAACAGAGAGCACGCAAGAACAACTGCAAGCAAAAGAGCTAAGAGATTTCTTCTTGTGTTAAAAGCAGTCATTATCTCTCCCCCCAGATTACTTTGTTTCTCTGTGAAGAGTGTGCTTGCGGCAGAATTTGCAGTACTTCTTGAGTTCGAGTCTGTCAGGGTCGTTCTTCTTGTTTTTCTTGGTGTTGTAGTTTCTCTGCTTGCACTCGGTGCATGCCAGAGTTACCTTGACTCTTACGTCATTAGCCATTTGTTCGGCACCTCCCATTATTAATTATTTGGTTTTTTTCGTTTTCGAAAAAACCCGTGTACCTCCCTCTGAAAACGGATGCGCTCATTGCCCTTGCGGGCGGCGCAAAATGAGCACAATAAAAAAGCCCTTTCGCAGAGGTACGGCTATTATACCATACACTGCAAGGGCTTGTCAATAGTTTTTTGAATTTTTTCTACAATTTTTCCATATTATTTTTATGAATTATGCCAAAACTCCGATCAGATTTCAGAATACGGCACGGAAAGGGCTGCGCACAGCCCTTTCCATTATATTATATAGCCGAACGGGAGCCGAACCGAATTGCCCGTTCGGCTAGCCGAACGGGAGTTGAACCGAATTGTCCGTTCGGCTAACGAATCAATCCTTCTTCTTGCGCGTTACTGCGGCAGCAATCGGGATCAGAACAAGCACCGTAGCAGCCGCAAAAGACTTGCAGCCGCCCTCTTTTGCAGGCTGGCTTTCCTGCTCGGTGGGCCCTTCGCTTTCGCTTTGCGCAGGCTCTCCCGTCCCGGGCTCGGTCACCTGCTCGGTCTCCGGAGCAGTCGTCACCTCAGGCATCTCAACCGTAAAGGTTGCGGGCTGTGTATACATTCTGTACGAGTTCTTTCCGATGGTGTGTACCGAATACGTGATCAGCGTCAGATCCCCTTGAGCCGTCGGCGTTATGACATTGTTGCTTACAGAGGCTTCGCCCGCGAGAATTTCCACCGTAACTTCATTTGTATTCTTCGAGTTGCGCCCATAGGTGGTAACGGTATGCCCGATCTCAACGCTTACGTTGCCTTCAAGCACTGCGGGCAACTCGCTCATAACGACGCTGTGCGTTGCCCTTGCAATTGCATCGGCATTGTCACCCGTCAAGCCTGCATAACCCCAGATAAAGTGCTTGGCATATGCATTGACACCACCCGCAAACGTCCAGGGGTGGATCTGAATGCCGCGGATCATGGCCGCACGCAGATCATCCTGCTGATAATCGTAATTTGATGCGGAACCGTTGGCAGAGAAGCGAGGATTGAGCGTGGCATTATTCTTGCCGATAAAGTTCATTGCCGCGCGGAAATCCGATTCGGGATTCTCACCGTTCATATACGCCTGGCAGAGCGCTCCGACCGACATTTCGGGATAGACCTTGCGGAACTCAGCCAGTACCGATGAGCTGAACGAAATGACCGAGCACTGATCGTACATATCGTACTTCTCAACCAGCTCCTTAACGATGGGAACCAGCTTGGGACTACCCGACTTGATTTCGATATAGAAGCGCACGTCGGTATCCTTGAAGGCCGCCAGGAATGCGTCCAGCGAAGGTACCTTTGCATCCTTGAATCTTTCGTTGTTTTCATAACCCTTATTGCAATACAGGGCGGTCAGCTCGGCAAGCGTGCTGCCTTCTACCGAAATATTCTGATTACAGGTACGTCCGGTAGTGCCGTCATGCATGAGCACGGCCTGATTATCCTTGGTCAGGTACACGTCGATCTCGATGACTTGCGCCCCCAGCTCGTATGCATACATAGCACCCTCAATGCAATTCTCCGGGGACTTGGAGGGAATGCCGCGGTGACCGATATTGATGGGCATGCGTGTCATGGTATTCTTTTGCAGCTTGTTGCAGGCAACGTCCAGAAGCGCATCGGTGGCATCCGAAACCACGCCCACGGCACCCGAAAGCAGCGCGAAATACTGTTCGCTGACAGAGGGGGCATCCGAAGCCCACGCCCATACGTTGACCTGACGGTCGTACAGATACTGTACGTCCTCATTGCGGCAGAGCTCAACCGGCAAAACCGCTACGGACGCATTATTCGTCTTGACCGCGCGACGAACGTTCAAAAGCTGCTCTTCTGTCAGATCGCCCACACCCGCAAAATCGGCACGCATATCCAAAATGCCGTAGCAATTGGGCATTTTCTCGCGGGCATACTTCAAGAGCTCTTTATCCGCGCTGATCAGCTGAACGTCATAGAAGCGGATCGAGTGCAAATAGTCAGCCAACGCATCAGCCTCTTCTTTGTTCGAGATCACAACGCAAGGCAGAACCTTGAATTCCAGCGCTGTCAGCAGCTCCGAGAAGGTGCAGATCACACTTCCGTCATTGGCCAACACGTTCAAATTGGGATTGATTTCTACCATTGCGGATGCAGGCAGCTTCTCTGCCGACATCATGCTCTCCAGTTCAGCCTTGGAGTCAACGGGGCGGATCATGGCAACGTCACCCACGATATTGGTCACAGGCTGCGCAACGCTCACATACCCGGGGTTATCCGCCATCTCGCCCATCACAGCGGTCACACCGTCTGCCTGTGCATTGAGATAGACCTCGGATGCACTCAGCTCACGGTCATAGAAGCGGATAGAACGGTAGGTGGTATCAAAGGTCTTGGAGGGATCACGCTGCGCAATGAACAGATCGTTGGCACCCATAGTCTTGGGGCAAGCCACCTCTGCCGCCAGCTCACCGTTGCAATAGATACGGCACTTGCCACCCACGTTATAGGTAACCGTGATCAGCGCATTGTCCAGCACGTACAACGCGTCCTCGACAACGGGACGCTCATTTCCGGGATTGGCCGCAAACTTAAAGATCAGCTGATTGGTGTTCACGTTGCGGTACAGCGCAAAGTTGTCGTTGGTACTATTCATAAAGGTATTGTATGCGGAGCCAACCGAGAGGAAATCGCTAAACAGGATCTCCACCGTAAAGCTTTGGCCGTTGACCAGATCCACGATCGGCTGCGGAAAATAATGAACGGTGGTATCCTGACCGGTCACGCGAAGGCCTTGCTCGGTAAAATAGTTGTTGTCGTTGACCTTGACCGTCAGATCGTTCTCACCCACAAGGTCAGTCCAGATATTGGCTGCGGGATCATAGCCGCTCTCGGTATTGGACACACCGCTGTACAGGGAGACCAAGCCTTCCTGCACGTATGTACTCGAAATATCGGCATAGCCGTCCACAGCGGCATTATGCAAGACCTCTCCCGCAGACAGCGCACGGGTATAGAAACGAATATTCTTATAAACCGCCTCAAAATCCTTGGAGGCTTCGCTGTGACCGATAAAGAGATCGTTCGCGCCCATGTACAAGGGGCATTCGCTACGTGCCTTTTCCACGCCGTCCACGTAGATGACAACGGATTCACCGTATTCGTACGTCACGGTGATCAGGTGGTTGGGCAAATTGTCCAGCGCATTCGGCACCTTGGGGCGGATCTGACCGCCACCGAATTTCCACTCGATGACGTTTTCCGAGTTGCGACGGAACAGTGCAAAATTGTCGTTGGAGCTGTTCATGAAGGTATTGAAGCTGCCACCGATCGATTTGAAATCACCAAACTCGATCTCAACGGTAAAGGCTTCACCGTTGACCACCGACACGATATCATTGGGGAAGAAATGCTTGGCAGTTTTAACGTGCAAGCCCTCTTCGGTGAAGTAATTGTCCGCATTCACGCCTACGGGCAAATCATTATCACCAATCAGGTCTTGCCATGTCTTGGCAGAGGTGTCAAGACCCGCTTCGGTGTTTTGTTCACCGCTGTACCAGGCATACAAGCCGGTACTGATATAATTATGCACAGGAGTGGCAGCCGCGGGCTCTTCCGAGACCTCCTCGGCAGCAGCAGGAACCAAAAAAACTGTGCTGACGACGGCAACCGTCATCAAAACGGATAAAAACAAACAGAGGATACGTTTCATAAGCAGACTCCTTCCTTTTTATTGGTTTCATTATACCATGAAAAACAAAGGGTTGTCAACAGAAAGGCAAGATATGCGCAAAGTTTGGCAGGTTGCACAAGAGCGCCTATACGCCATCCACGCTCGGGGGATGCTTGCATCGCGCCGGACACCCCTAAGGAACAAAAAAGCACCCCTGCACTTTCGTGCAAGGGTGCGATTTTCATATTGCTGTTTTGTAATTTGTGTAAATTACTTCAGAGCAGCCTGTGCAGCAGCCAATCTTGCGATCGGTACGCGGAAAGGCGAGCAGGAAACGTAGTCCAGGCCAAGGGTATGGCAGAACTCAACGGATGTGGGGTCACCACCGTGCTCACCGCAGATACCGATGTGCAGCTTTGAGTTGTTAGCGCGGCCGTCAACGCAAGCCATCTTCATCAGCTTGCCAACGCCGGTCTGGTCCAGCTTAGCAAAGGGATCGTTCTCGAAGATCTTGGTGTCATAGTAAGCGGTCAGGAACTTGCCTGCGTCGTCACGGGAGAAACCAAAGGTCATCTGAGTCAGGTCGTTGGTACCGAAGCAGAAGAAGTCAGCGTTCTGAGCGATCTCGTCAGCGGTCAGGCATGCACGAGGAATCTCGATCATGGTACCAACCTCATACTTCAGGTCTACGCCTGCAGCAGCGATCTCAGCGTCAGCGGTAGCAACAACAACGTTCTTAACGAACTTGAGCTCCTTAACTTCGCCTACCAGAGGAATCATGATCTCAGGAACCATGTTCCATTCGGGATGAGCCTTCTGTACGTTGATAGCAGCACGGATAACTGCCTTGGTCTGCATCTTAGCGATTTCGGGATAAGTTACAGCCAGACGGCAGCCACGGTGACCCATCATGGGGTTGAACTCGTGCAGGCCCTGGATAATGGTCTTGATCTGTTCAACGGTCTTGCCCTGTGCATTTGCAAGCAGCGCGATCTCTTCCTCAGTGGTGGGAACGAACTCGTGCAGAGGGGGATCCAGGAAACGAATGCAAACGGGAGTGCCTTCAAGAGCCTCGTAGATCTTCTCGAAGTCGCCCTGCTGATAAGGCAGGATCTTCTCCAGAGCTACTTCGCGCTCTTCAGCGGTGTCAGAGCAGATCATCTCACGGAAAGCAGCAATTCTGTCTGCCTCGAAGAACATGTGCTCGGTACGGCACAGACCGATACCCTCAGCGCCCAGCTCGCGAGCCTTCTTAGCGTCTGCGGGAGTATCAGCGTTGGTTCTTACCTTCAGGGTGCGGAACTTGTCAGCCCAGCCCATGATGGTGCCGAAGTTACCGGAAATCTCAGCGTCAACGGTAGGAACGATACCGTCGTAGATGTTACCGGTGGAACCGTCGATAGAAATATAGTCGCCCTCAACGTAGGTCTTGCCTGCGAGAGTGAACTTCTTGTTTTCTTCATCCATAGCGATCTCGCCACAGCCGGAAACGCAGCACTTACCCAGACCACGAGCAACACCTGCTGCGTGAGAGGTCATACCGCCGCGACCGGTCAGGAGACCCTGGGATGCCTTCATACCGGTGATATCCTCGGGGGAGGTCTCGAGTCTGACGAGAACTACCTTCTTGCCCTCTGCCTTCCAAGCCTCTGCATCCTCT
>JAFTLD010000061.1 GCA_017452945.1 Clostridia bacterium
CCACTTGGTATGTGCTAAACTATTATTGTCTATGTTTGTGTTACTCATAGATAAATCCTCCAAATATGTTTTTTTACTTTGACTGGCAGGTCAAACTAATTATACCATATTTGGAGGATTTCCTCTCATCGGCAGAGCCTCGTTTGAACCACGCGACTATCGCGTGGTTTTCTTTTTACAACAAAACGGGCTGAGTTAGTGAACTCAGTCCGTTTTGTTTTGGAATCAATCCTCTGACGCAATAAAGAACGCACCTGCGGGATTGCCGTAGCTGTTGCACAGGTTGATCCCGACACCATAGAAGTTGTCAGCTATGCCGTTGTAGACAACACCATTCTTCATGGAGGCCGAGCAAGTCACGGTAACCTGATTGGGCGCAGTGATCTCAGCAGAAATTTTAACGCCCTTCTTGTTATTAACGGTATATGCAGTTCTCATATAAGTAAAGCCGTTCACTGCAGTACCACCGTCACTGGTAGTCAGTCCTTCGCCCACGTTGGTAAAGGTCAGAACGACCGTCTTGCCATCCTCAGAGAATTCGGCAGATTCCACGATCGGTCCTGTTGCACTCTCCAGTGTGCCCGCATCACCTCTGACAGCTGCGGCAAGCTTTGCAAGGCGCTGTCCCTGTCCGAACTTACAGTCGGGGTGCAGGCTGTTGAAGTAGGTATCATCCGCCCACAAATCGCTGGACACCGACAGATAGCTGTTGGGCAGCGTTTGAGGAATAGCGCCCACAACGCAACGGATCAGGCCGAGATCCATGTAGTGCCAATCGCCCACGTGATCCGAGGGTCTTTCATAAATCGTGGGGAATTCCACCATGTAAACGGCAAAATCGGGGTTAGTCACGTTATGCGTCGAGCGCATATAGGTCATGAACGTGCTGAAGCGTTCAACAAACTCCTTGGCATGGGCGCGCTGGAAATCACTCTCGCCCTGATACCAGATAAGACCTGCCATTGCGTACTTTTCAAACGGATACATGTAATGGTTGTACATGTATCTTGCCCAGGTAGCATTGACACCCTCGGGAACGTAAATGCCTTGGCTTTCGTTCCACTTATCCGTCTTCAGCGCATCGGCAACCTCATTGGGCAGGAATGCGCCCAATGGCTGGCCGTTGCCGTCGATCTCGATCACACCGACAGGCACCTTACCCTCGGTCATTTGCACAAAGTTCCATGCAAAGCAATAGCCGATGGCAGTAAAGCGGCCGACACTTTCGGTCGAGGGCTTTTCCCACGTCCGGTTATGTACCACGTCGCGGCAAACCTCGGTCGTACCTCTCTTGGGATAGCCATGCGTTTCATTTTCGTTCAAGGTATTGTAATGCAAACGGATGGGCAGCGATTCATCAATCATGTTGGAGCCGTAATTGGCCTTATCGGTATTGGAAGCTCCCAGATAAGCGTTGAAGGAATATGCAACGTTGGACTGGCCGATCACCATGTAAACATCGCCAACCAGAACGTCAGAGAATACGATCTCCTTGGTATCGGTGTAGATCATCATGGCATTGCCAAGCTCGGCACAAGCATCCAGCTTTGCGCCAAACTGCAGCGTCCATTCGCCGTTCTCAATCAAAGCCTCGGCAAACATGCCCATGAACTCGCCCGAAACCTTTTTACCATTCTCAGATTCCGGAGCCCAGCCCCAAACACGCAGCCGCTCACCGCGCTGTACCACCATATCCGAGGTAAACACCTTGGAAACGGTGAAATCGGCTGCATATGCAGCATCCAGCGTCTCACCGATCATCACGTCGGGTTCTTCTGTGGTCACTTCCTCGGTCGTAGGCTGATCATCGGCTGCAGTGGTGTCTTCGGAAGGCTCAGTGGTAGGTTCTTCGGAGGAAGAATCCGTTTCCGACGTACCGCCTTCACATGCGATCGCACTCATCAGCATCACGCCGCAAAGCAGCAGGATCAGAGTTCTGATTGTCAGTTTCATAACTTTCCCTTTCTTTTTTCTTTATTCTTATTTATGAATTCTGATTAATTCGCGCGTGCCTGCAAACAAAGCCTTGCACAGAGCATCGATCTCCTGCTCTGTATTGGAAGGACAAAGGCTGACGCGCAATGAGCAATCCGCTTGCTCCGAAGTCAAGCCAAACGCAGCAAGCGCACGCGAAGTAGCATGCCCGTGCGAGGAGCAGGCAGAACCGCTGGACACGTAAATGCCCTTGGCTGAAAGATAATGCAGCATGGTTTCGCTTTTGATATCCGGCAGCGTCAGATTGACGATGTGCGGTGCGCGATTTCCGCGCGGCAGATTGAGCGTGATCTCACCGTGCTCACTCAGCTTTTGCTCAAGATAGGAGCGCAGCTGTGTCATATACGCAAGATCCTTTCGCAGCGTACTCTGTGCTGCAGCACATGCTGCACCAAAGCCTGCAATGCCAATGGTATTTTCGGTACCCGAGCGCATGCCCGACTCCTGACCGCCGCCAAGCGTAACGGGGATCAGCTTTTTGGCCTTGAGCACGTCGGCACCCACGTACAAAGCACCCACGCCCTTGGGGCCGTGGATCTTGTGCGAGCTGACCGTGACCATATCCGCTCCGATCGAGGCGGGTGAAAAAATCGTTTTCATAAAGCCCTGTACCGCGTCGCAATGCGTCACGGCATTCGGGGCGTTTCTTTTTGTCAGCGCAAACAATGATTTGAGATCATACAAAGCACCAGTTTCGTTGTTGACCATCATTGCCGTGACCAGCAGCGTGCTCTTATCGATCGCCTTATTTGCAAATTCCATATCCAAAGCGCCGTTTCGCGTGGGGATCCGCACGATCTCGAAGCCCCTTTTCTCCAGCTCTCTCAGCACCATTTCAACCGAGGAATGCTCTCCCTCCGTGGTCACGATGCGGTTTCCCGTGCGGCGCTCCTTGGCAAACACGCTGCCAAAAATGGCAAGATTGTTTGCCTCGGTGCCGGATGCGGTAAAATACACCTGCCCGGCTCCACCGCGCACGCCAAGCGCAGCCAAAACCTGCTCACGAGCCTTTTTGATCCCATGCTCTGCCTCCACGCCCGCCTTATGCAGCGAAGAGGGGTTTCCAAAATTCTCCATGGCCTCCAGCATTGCTTGCTTGGCGGGCTCGCAAAGTGCTGTGGTGGCACTGTTATCCAAATATACCGTACTCATATCAACGGAAGGTAAAGCTGTCCAGCATGGCGTGGTAATCGTCCAGATACTGCTCAAAGCTGCCATCCTCGGCAAGAGCAGTATAGGTCACCACGTAAATCAGGCTGGAATGCACGATCACGGTTTGCGCATAGCGGTAATCCTTACCGCCAATGCTTGCATCAAAGGTATACGTTTTTGCGTTCTTGGCATCCTTTTGTACACCGATCGTTCCCTCGCTCACCTGCTCGGAAACAGTCAGCTCGTCAAATACAGCCTCGTATTCGGGCAGGCAGTAGCCCTCCCAGTACATATCTACGCTGATCGCCTCGTTGGAGGGCACGTAGATGGTGACCGTGACGTTTGCACTGCCTGTGGGCGCGTATGCCGAGGGGTACTCGGTGGTATGTCCCGTGCGCCAAGCCGTGGGAACGTAAAAACGATAAGGCATTTCATTGGTGGACGCGGGAATCATACCGTCCGCAGGATCGGGATCTTCAAAGAACTCAGGCTGCGTGGTCGCCGCTTTTTCATTCAGAATGACGAATTCCCCTACCACCGTTCCGTCCGGAATCTCGTGAATAAAGGACTCAATAAAGGTTGCATAATCCTCTTCCCTTGCCGAATAGGTCAGCACGTAAAAGCCGTCACCGTCCTTGGCACGGGCAATGACCTGACAATACTTACGGGTAAAGCTCATAGCCTCCTGCACCGTCAGATCCTCGGTGGGAGCAAACTCCTTGACACGCGCGGTGAATTCATACACCTGCGCGGCACACATGCCTGCGTCGTCACCGTAAATATCCAGCGAGGTCTGACGGTAGATCTGCTCAGCCTTATCCTCGGTGGCTGCCTTGTAAGGAACTACCGTAAACTCAGTAAATGTTTTTGCATAGTACGCGCTCAGCTTTTCCCAGTAAGCGTTGATATCTGCTGCATCATCGCTGGCCTTTTGCGCAGAGATGGTCCAATACTTGGCATGGTTTGCTAGTTCTTCTCCCTGCTCGGAGTGATCCGAAGTGGTATAATAAGCACCCGAAATGCCGCTGCGCGAATTGGAAATCCACGTCATGGGGACGTACAGAATAAAGTCCTCACCGGGGGCGGTGACGTCATGCATGCCTGTGGGTACTTCACTTTGGCTGCAGGCAGCCAGTAAGCTGCAAAGCATTGCCATCAACAGCACGACGGCAATATATTTGATAACTTTCATTTTTATTCCTCCCCTAACATGCTCTGCGCTGCAGAAAGAATGCCGATTTTGCCGCTCTCATACGTAAGTCCGCCCTGGAAATACGCCGTATAGGGCGGACGCAAAGGCCCATCGGCAGAGAGCTCGATGGACGAGCCCTGCACAAACGCACCTGCCGCCATGATGACGGGATCGTTATATCCCGGCATAGCCCAAGGCTCGGGCGTGACGTAAGCATCTACGGGCGAGCCTGCCTGAATACCGCGGCAAAGCGCGCAAAGTCCCTCGGCAGAGCCTGTGATCACGGTCTGAATGATATCGTAACGCTGCTCATCCCAGCGCGGCTCAACCGCAAAGCCCAGCTTTTCGAACATATATGCTGCCAGATGTGCCGTCTTGAGTGCCTGCGCTACCGTATGCGGTGCATAGAAAAGCCCCTTGTAAAGGCTCTTGTTCTGCCCCATGGTGGCACCAACCTCACAGCCCACACCGGGCGAGGTCAGGCGGTAGCTTGCAAGCTCCACGGCACGTGCCGTTCCCGCAATATAGCCACCCGTTTCTGCCATACCGCCGCCGGGATTTTTGATCAGCGAACCGATGATCATATCCGCACCGTAAGCGGTCGGCTCCTTTTCCTCAGTAAATTCTCCGTAGCAGTTGTCCGCCACCACGTATGCATCGCATCTTGCCTTGACAAACTTGACAAGCTCCCCGATCTGTGCGCAGGAAAGCGTTTTTCTGTTCAAATACCCCTTAGAACGTTGCACGAACACCACCTTGATACTCTTGCCGTAAAGAGCCAGCTTGTCCGCAATGCCGTCAAAGTCAAATTCACCGGCCTCTGTCAGCTCGACCTGGTCGTATTTCACACCGAAATCGGCCAGCGAGCCGTCGCCCTCCTTACCGGTAATACCAATGACGTCCTCAAGCGTATCGTAAGGCTTACCCGCTACAGACAGCATGACGTCGCCCGGACGTAAAAGTCCGAACAAGCCGATGGTCAGCGCCTGCGTGCCGTTGACGATCTGATGGCGCACGAATGCCGCCTCGGCATCCATCACGTCCGCCCAAATGGCGTCAAGCGTATCTCTGCCGCGGTCGTCATAACCGTAACCGCTGGTAGAATCAAACATGGTCATGCCCACGCGATGCTCACGAAAGGCGTCCATAATCTTTTGCGTATTATTGAATGAGATCTGATCAATGCGGGCAAAGTGGGGGCTGAGTGCCTTCTCCGCCTCCCCGGCAAGATCCCATATTTTTTGTGAAAATACCATATTTTTTATCATCTCCAAAACATACTTTTGAAATCCGACCGTGTCGCTACGCGACAAAAATGTGTTGGGTCCCATTTTTAGGAAGGATTTACGCGCGATCAGAAACTGTGGGTTTAAGCGACTGATGTATCGCGCATCTTATTCCTTTTTATCACTATGGAGATACAAAAGCGCGATCTCCACGCAAAGTCTGGTATCACCCAGATCAAACATTTCCACACCGGAATGGATGTAGCGCGTAGGAATCGAAAGCGCTCCTACCTTGACACCCGTGCCGCTCTTTTGTACGGCAGAGGTATCCGTGCCGCCCGCAGTCAGGATCTCGTACTGATACTTAAAGCCCTTTTCCTTGGCAAGCTTGACCAGTCTGTCCACCACGCCCTTGTGGCAAAGCACCGAGCTATCCTTGACCTTAATGGCAGCACCGCCGCCCAGCTCACAGGCCATAGGCTTGGCTCCAACCGTATCCCCCGTACCGGTCACGTCAAAATTGATACAGTAATCGGGGTGGATCTGCTCTGCGGCTGCACCCGCACCGCGCACACCGACCTCCTCTTGTACGGCAAACACGAAATACACGTCATCCGCACAAGGCTCCTCGGCAAGTCTTTTTGCAATCTCGATCATGATTGCGCAGCCGATGCGGTCGTCGATCGGTCTGCCCGCAATTCTGCGTGCTGAGAGCTTGATAATATTGGGAGCCACCGAGAAAAAGTCACCGATGGCAACGCGCTTTTCCGCGTCGCGTGCATCTTTTGCACCGATGTCCACCACCATTTTGTCGTAAGTCCAGTCGTTCGGCTTAACGCCCGACTCGGGTACCAAAACACCGTGCTGCCCATTTTCGAATACCACCTCGGAGAAAGCGGATGCCGAGAAATGAATGCCGCCAATGGGAGCTAAGCGCAGCATACCGTTCTTTTCAATGTGCGTGACTACAAAGCCGATCTCATCCATATGTGCGACCAGCATGATCTTTCTTCTCTTCTCTCCCGTACCCTTTTTGTAGGCGATCAGCGAGCCCATGGCATCGGTGGATACCTTGTCGCAAAGCGGGCTCATATATTCAGCGATCTTAGCGGCAATGGCACTCTCTCTGCCCGAAATACCGCTCACGTTTACCAAATGCTTAAGTGTTGTCAGCATAGCATTACTCCTTTATCTCTTGGACGTAAGAGAACAGCAGATCTCTTACCGCATAATAATCCGAAACCTTGGCTACCTGCACAGGGGCATGCAGATTTCTGATGGGATATCCCACCGAGACCGCGCGCGTACCGTGTGCTCCCTGCTGCACCGCTCCGCCCATCTGAGCGCGGGGGGCGCCGCAAACGCTTTGCACGGGGGTACCGTTCTTCTCGGCACACGCACGCAGAGCAGCCGTGTGCTCCTTATCATAAATGGCACAGCCATCCACGTATGCAATAGCTGCTCCCTGTCCGAGCGCGCACATACGCACGCTTTCGCTCACGCCCGAATAATCCAGCGCTTCCCTTGCCTCGACAATGATGGCAAGATCGGGCTTGACAGCCGCAGCTGCGACACGCGCAGCATTGAATACCAGCTGAGAGCAATCGGTAAAAGCAACGTACAGATCGTACGGCAGCTTGATCTTGCCCGACTTGAGCATGCGCAACACTTCGATCAAAGCAGCACAACCCAGTCTGGATTCCAGCGCCTTGGCACCCATAAACGCCTTTTCCTGGCCAAAGCGCGCAAAGGGCGTATCAAACGTTGCCATAGAGCCCACGTTCACATACTTTTGCGCCTCTTCTGCACTTTCTGCACCGATGTCAATATACATTTTGCGTACGGGAGTCAGCTTTCTGCGCTCCTCCGCGCTCTGCAGGTGGATGGCCTTGGAGGCTACGATGCCCTTGATGACACGCTCGTTGTCACCAATCAGCAAGCTCTTGCCGCCAAGCACGCGCGCGTCAACGTCTCCCACCGTGCTGAATTTCAAATGTCCCTTTTCGGATACGCGGTTGATGATCATACCAACCTCGTCCATCCCCGTACATAACAGCACGCGGTAGGGATTTTTTGCATCATAGTCCTCACCGCCGCCACAGATCTTGGCCACGATATTGCCCACACGGTCCACGCAATACGCATCGATCACATCAGAGATCTGCTCCACAATGGTCTCTCTGAGCGCGTCACAGCAGCCCGAAGGGCCGAATTCGCGACATAATTGTTCGATCAGTTCAAGTCCGTAATATTTCATCTTGCAAACTCCTCCCCGATCTGTTTTGCGCATACAAAGGCACTCACCGCATCAGCCACCGCCTGCGCGTCACGCAGATCCAATACCTCGGTGGACGAGTGCATATTCTTGATCGGCAGGCTGACCAACACTGTCGGTACACCGTCACCTGTCAGCCACAGGCGGTTGGCATTGGTTCCCGTGCTGCCGCCGCTTGCACCGTAAGTAAACGGGATCTGCTTTTCCTGCAGCAGCGCAGCCGTCATTTTTGTCAAGGCTCTGTTGGTAATGGGGGCATAATCCACCACTGCTCCGCTGCCAAAGCTTGCCAGGGGCAGATCGGCCGTTTCGGGTGTGGCCGCATGCGTCACGTCAATGACCATGGCGTAATCGGGACAGATGCTGTTGCCGCCCGTCAGAGCACCAAGCATGCTGGTCTCCTCCCCTGCAGAGAACAGGAAATACACGTCTCCTGCCAGATCCTCGGGCTTGACAGCTCCGATGCCGTATGCAGCACACGCACCGCATGCCTTATCGTCAAAGGCCTTACCCGCAAGGCGGTCGCCCAGCAGACTCGTATACGTGGGCATAAAGCCGATCGATGCACCGTTGGAGATCATTTTCTTCAGCTCGTGCGCACTCCAGCCCGTATCGATATACAGCTGGCTGATTTCGGGCAAAGCCTCCGGATCGTTCCCAAGCAGCCGCGTGGGCATGGAACAAACAATCCCCTCCACGGTTTTCTTACCGTATATGATGACCTTGGCTCCGGGCAGAATGCGCGTATCCACACCGCCCACGTTGGTAAAGCGGACAAAGCCATCCTCGGTAATGTCGGTCACCATCATACCGATCTCATCAAAATGTGCGTCCACCAAAATCTTGGGGGCGTTCTTTCTGCCGCAACGCTTAATAAAGACGTGATTGCCCACGCCATCGGTTGCGTGCTCATCAAACAGGTCAAACAAAATCCGTTCTGCACCCTGTGTACTCGCCGCCTCTGCGCCCGATACTGAGTAAAGGCCACAAAGCGACGTGATCAATGCTCTCAGATCCATATAAAATCCTCGTTTTTCTGTAAATATATCCGTTTATAATTGATTTACGATCTTACAAAATGCGCGTCCGCGCTGCGCAAAATTTTCAAAGGCATCAAAGCTGGCGCAAGCGGGAGATAGCAGCACCATCTCGCCCTCTTTGGCTTGCGCTGCCGCACAGCGCACAGCTGCTTCAAAATCCGCTTCCCGGTAGATCGGCAGCTCAAGGTTGCCCTGTCTGCACTCTTCCAAGGCTTTGGCAATCTTATCCGCCGTCGCACCCGTCAGCACAACGCCCCTTGCACGCTCACGCAATACCAGGGCTAAGGGCTCGAACGGAATATGCTTGTCATAACCTCCGCAGATCACCCACGCGCTTCTTGCAGGAATCCCCGAAAGCGCGGCAGCAGTCCTTGTGGGCGTAGAGTCGATCGAGCTGTTATAGAACTTGACACCGTCCTTTTCGCGCACGAATTCAAAGCGGTGCTCCACACCGCCAAAGCTGCGCGCCACACGCTGCACCATCTCCGGCGTCACGTAATCCTGTGTCAGCCCAATGGCTGTCATGTAATTTTCCACGTTGTGCATACCGGGCAGCTTGATATCGGACAAAGCAAGCATGCGCCGCTCCGTTTTTCCGTCCGAGCAGGTGATCACTCCATCCTTGACGTACACGGCTCGGCCCTGCAGCCCTTGCATAATACTCTCGTAATCATGCAGCTTGGAGGAAAACAGCGTCAGCTCAACGTTTGCCGTCGCGGCAAGCTCCATGCAAAGCGCGTTGTCGCGGTTGGTGACCAGTCTTTGTGCGCTTGCACCCGTGTATATGTGGCTCTTTGCCGCAACGTATTCGCTCATATCGGTATGCCAATCCAAATGGTTGGGACTGAGATTGGTGATAGCACTGCACGCAAGAGGCTTTTCCATGGTCATAAGCTGAAAGCTGGAAAGCTCCACGATGGCAAAATCGTCCTCGGTCATCTCTGCCGAGTAAGGCATCAGCGGTGTGCCGATGTTGCCGCCAACGTATGCGTGGCCGTATCCGCGCTCCTTAAGAAACGCCTTGATCAAGTGCCAGGTCAGCGTGGTGGTCGTGGTTTTACCGTCACTTCCGGTCACCCCGATCACGTGCGCTTTGGTGGTTGCCAAAAACAGCTCCATCTCACTGGTCAGAAGCGCACCGCGCTGCACAGCCGCCAATATCTCGGGCTTATCGGGTCTGAATCCGGGTGAACGCACAATAACGTCCCCGTCCAGGGCAGCAAGATAATTCTCACCGCAGAAAAATTCCACGCCTCTCTCGCGCAGGGAGAGGGCCATTGCTCCCAGCTGCTCGGGAGTCTTTTTATCATAAACGCGTACACACGCGGCACCAAGCTCAAAAAGAACGTCTGCCAGCATGGTATTGGACACACCAAAGCCTAAAAGGCAGCACACACCGCCGCGAATTGCCGACAGAACGGGAGAATCGTTCATGTACACACCTCACAATCCATAATATCCCACATTAATTCATTATATATTATACCGCTATGCTTATTTTTTTGCAATAGAATTCCCCGATTATTTACGCCCTGTACAAATATTTTCCGAAAAAACCCTTTGCAAAACCGCAAAAAAATGTTATAATATATTTTGGATAATTATTTTGACGGAGGAATACATGGCAGCGACTAAAACGACAGGAGCAAAGCAGCAATACAACGACCAAAGCATCACCGCCCTCAAGGGCGCGGACCGCGTCCGCAAACGCCCCGGTGTTATTTTTGGTTCAGACGGCCTGGACGGTTGCGAGCACTCATTTTTTGAAATCCTCTCCAACTCGGTGGACGAGGCAAAGGAAGGTCACGGCACCGAGATCACGGTACGCGTCTATCGCGATAAAAGTATCGAGGTAGAAGACCGAGGCCGCGGCGTACCGCTTGGATGGAACGAAAAGGAGCAGCAATATAACTGGTATCTGATCTACTGCGAAATGTACGCAGGAGGTAAATACGACAACAACAGCGGAGATTCCGCATACGAATATTCTTTAGGTCTGAACGGCCTTGGCGCGTGTGCCACGCAATACAGCTCGGAATACATGACGGTCACCTCTTACGATGGCAAATATGAGAGAAAGATCAGCTTCAAAAAGGGTGAGCCTGTTACCGAGCTTACAGAGCGCGAATTGGAGCGCAAAGAAAAGCGCACGGGAACCATCATTCATTGGAAGCCGGACTTGGAGGTCTTTACAGACATCAACATCCCCCACAATTTCTACGTGGATACCCTGCACCGCCAGGCGGTGGTCAATCCCGGAACCTGCTTTGTTTTACTGATTGAGCAGGAGGATAAGACTTTTTCCGAACAGAGATTCGTATATGAAACCGGCATTTCGGGCTACGTAGCCGAAATGGTGGGCGAAGCAGCCATCACTCAGCCCGTACTCTGGCATATGGAAACCCAAGGTAAGGACAGAGAGGATAAACCCACGTACAAAGTCAAAGCTGATTTCTCGTTCTGCGTATGCAACACAGTCAATGCCTTGGAATACTACCACAATTCCAGCTTTCTGGAGCACGGTGGCTCTCCCGATAAAGCCACCAAATCGGCCTTTGTCTTTGCATTGGACAAATACCTGAAAAACAACAATAAATACAACAAGAACGAATCAAAGATCCAGTTCTCGGACATTGCGGATTGCTTGGTATTGGTCATCAACTCGCAATCCACCAGCACGTCCTACGAAAACCAGACAAAAAAAGCCATCAACAACGAGTTTATCCAGACTGCAATGAACGACTTTTTGCGTCAGAATCTGGACATCTACTTCACCGAGAACCCCTTGGAGGCAGAGAGATTTGCCGCACAGGTGCTTGTCAACAAGCGCAGCCGCGAATCCGCGGACGCAACCAGACTCAATATCAAGAAAAAGCTGACGGGTACCATTGACATTGCCAACCGCGTGGAAAAGTTTGTCAACTGCCGCACCAAGGACGTAAACATCCGAGAGCTTTACATCGTGGAGGGCGACTCGGCTCTGACCTCGTGTAAGCTGGCAAGATGTGCCGAATATCAAGCCATCATCCCCGTACGTGGCAAGACGCTCAACTGCCTGAAGGCCGACTACGAGCGCATTTTCAAGAGCGAGATCATCACAGACCTGCTCAAGGTCATCGGCTGCGGTGTCGAGATCCAGGGCAAAAAGGTCAAGGGGGATCTGACCGCATTTGATCTTGACGCGCTCAAATGGTCCAAGATCATCATCTGTACCGATGCGGACGAGGACGGCTTCCAGATCCGAACCCTACTCTTGACGCTGTTCTACCGCCTGCTGCCTACCCTTTTGCAGGAGGGCAAGGTGTTCATTGCGGAATCTCCCCTGTTTGAGATCCAGACCAAGGACAAGACCTACTTTGCATACGATGAATTCGAAAAGGCAGAGATCTTAAAAAAGATCGGCAACAAGAAATATACCTTGCAAAGATCCAAAGGTCTTGGTGAGAACGATCCCGACATGATGTGGCACACCACCATGAACCCTGCCACACGCCGTCTGATCGCGGTCACTCCCACGGATGCTGAGGCAACCAACATCATGTTTGATACGCTGCTTGGCGACAATCTCGCTGCGCGCAAGGTGTTTATCGCGGAGAAAGGCAGCCAATATATCAAAGACGCAGACATCTGACATTTTTCACAATCTTCTATCACATCTTTCGTGGATATTTCACAAGATTTTTTGCATTTCTCATGATTTTCCTCTTGATTTTTTTGGCATGTTGTGATATGATAATGCAGGAATATTAAGAGGAAGGAGAACATAAACATGCAGAAGAAGATCGGAAGAGTCATCTATGACACCGAAACCGCTACTCTGATCGTCAAAAAGACCTTTGGCTACTACGGTGATCCTGCAGGCTACGAGGAGATTTTGTTCAAGACCCCCGCAGGTCACTACTTTGTGTACACCAACGGTGGTGAGCAGTCCCCCTACCCCACCGAGGGCATTAAGAGACTCAAGGCAGAGGACGCAGAGCAGTTCATCGCAGAGAACGCGTGAATTTCACAAAACACGTTGACATATACCGAGGGCGGGCTTGCCCGCCCCGGAATTGTCCGATCTGTATGCCCCAAAATAAAATTTTGCAAAAAAAGTTGAACTTTTTTGAAAATTGTGCTTGACAAGCCGATAATTTTGTGATATGATATACAGGTCGTCAAGATAATATGGAGAGATGGCCGAGTGGTCGAAGGCGCACGACTGGAAATCGTGTTACCCTCAACCGGGTACCAGGGTTCAAATCCCTGTCTCTCCGCCATAAAAAAGAAATGCCACCGCAATCGCGGTGGCATTTCTTTTTTATCGTCGAAGCGCCACGATTTGAACCCTCGCCTATCGGTGCAAAGCGCCGATAGGCCAAGGCTTGCGCAGGTCGTGTAACAGATTTCAACCGACCGTTGGCGCAAGCAGAGGGTTACAAATCCCCCGGCACTTGGTTACTATTTGTTACTGACAGATAGCTGACGCGTCCCCCGTTACGCGCAAACGATGGGATGCGAAATTCTGAGTTCCTTGCGCCTGTGCGGGCTGTCGAGGCGCCAGCCCCTACAAACGGTCAATGAAAAGCTGTCCCCCGTTACGCGCAAACAATGGGATGCGAAATTCTGAGTTCCTTGCGCCTGTGCGGGCTGTCGAGGCGCCAACCCCTACAAACGGTCAATGAAAAGCCGTCCCCTGTTACGCGCAAACGATGGGATGCGAAGTTCTGAGTTTCCTGCGCCTGTGCGGGCTGTCGAGGCGCTAGCCCCTACAAATGGTCAATGAAAAGCTGTCCCCCGTTACACGCAACGCAGAATCCCCTAACAACATAAAAGCCTCCCTCTCCCTCGCTCTTTACAGCAAGGGTTTTTCAATATCTATTGCATTTCCCCCAAAACCGTGCTATAATGAATCATCAAAACATATTTCGAGGTAATTATGCTTACAAAACCCATCATTCTATTGATCGTCTTGCTCAGCACGGCCTACCGGATCGTGCTTGGCATCGTGGAGCTTCGTTCTGCGAATAATCCCACTCCCGACAACGTATCGGATGTTTACGACGCCGAAACCTACGCCAACTGGAAACGCTACAGCCGTGAAAAATCCCGCCTTTCGCTGATTTTTACAGCCATTGGCGCGGTCATTTCGCTGACGCTGCTGGCCACCAACGCCTATTCGGCATTTGCTTCGCTCTTCCCTACCGACAACTGGTTTTTACAGCCCTTTGCCATCATCTTGCTGGACATGGCGGTCAACCTGATTCCCGGCATCGTGCGCAGCTACGTCTTTAATATGGTGGTTGAACAAAAATACGGCTTTAACCGCACCACCATCAAAACCTTTATCTTTGACCAGATCCGTTCCAATCTGCTTGAGCTCTTCCTTTCGCTGGCGCTGGTCATGCTGCTGCTCGGCATTCACATATTGCTTGGCGATTGGCTGATCGTAGCCTTTGCCGCTGCCATGTTCCTTTTCTCGCTGTTCATTTCTTTCATGTACCCCATCTTCAGCCGCATCGGCAACAAATTCACGCCCTTGGAGGACGGTGAGCTCAAGGACAAGCTTATGGAGCTGCTCACCAAGCATGGATACAAGGTCAAGGCAATCGAGGTCATGGATGCCTCGCGCCGCACCACCAAGCTCAACGCCTATTTCACGGGCTTTGGCAAGATGAAAACCATTGTTCTGTACGACAATCTGGTCAATTCCATGTCGACCGAAGAAATCTGCGCTGTTTTTGCTCATGAGCTGGGCCATGGTTTACACAAGGACGTGCTCAAGAACCAGATCCTCAACGTCGGCAATCTTTTACTCATGGGCGTGCTGGTATGGCTCGCAGTCCGCGAACCCATGCTGCACGAGGCCTTCGGCTTTGCGGAAGTCAACTACGGCTTTGCCTATATCTTAGTCGGTGCTGTGTTGGCACTTGTTCAGCCGCTGACAGGCATGATCATGAACGCACGCAGCCGCGCTGCCGAATACAAGGCAGATGCGCAGGCTGTGAAAGAAGGCTACGGTGAAGCCATGATCACCGCGCTCAAAAAGCTGGCGCGTGAAAACTTTGCCCACCTCGCCCCCGCCCGCTTGGACGTTCTGATGGACTACTCCCATCCCCCGCTTGCAGAAAGAATTGCAGCGGTTGAAAAGCAGCTGGAAAACAAATAAGCAACCAAAAATCCGCTGTCAACAAAGCTTTGGGCTTTTTACAAATTCGTTCTTTTTGAGCAAAAGCATGAAAATCGGGGCTGTCCTTTTTTCGGACAGCCCCACGTTTTTTGATTTTCAGTCGGTGCAGATCACTTGATAATCGCCCGTATCTTCGTCCCAGCCTGTTCCCTTTCTCAGAGAATTCCACTCGCTCTCTGTGCCGCAATACAGGATCTTTTCAAGTCCCGTGCAGCCGGAGAACGCATAATTGCCAATATTTCTGACGCTGCCGGGGATGGTAACGCTCTCAAGGCTTGTGCAATTACGGAATGCGTGCGTACCGATCGTCAGCACGCTTTCGGTCATTACGACATCAGTAAGACCTGTGCAGTTATAGAACGCAAAATTACCAATGCTCGTCACGCCCTCGCCAAGCGTCACGCGAACAATGCCCGTGCAGCCATAGAATGCACCGCGCAGGATCTTACCGCCCGTCACGTTCACGGACGTCAGGGATGCGGGAATATAGTAGGTTTCCTCTATGCTTGTAATGAAATTCTCACCGTTAAAGGCCTGCAGAACCGCAACGCCGCCCTCATACTCGGCCGTGCCGAATATGTAGCCCAAAGGATACTGGAAGGGATCGGCCTCGGTCTTGGCACTTTGGCCGACAAACGGGATGGTGATGCTCTCAAGGCCCGAGCAGCCTGACAAAGCGCCGCTGCCAATGCTCTTGACGCTATTGGGAATGACAATGCTTACAAGTCCCGTACAGCCGCCAAAGGCAAGCTCACCGATCACCTCAACCGTTTCGGGAATGTAGATCTCGGTAATGTGCTTATTTTGGAAAGCCGCGTTGCCGATCACCTTGACGGGCAGTCCCTCAAACTCTTCGGCAATATAAACGACAGTAGATTTGCCCGTGTAGTCGATCACCTCGGCATACGTGCCGTCAGCAGAGATCTGATAGTGCAGGCCATCCGTCTCACGGATCGATCTTTCGCAAACCGAGCAGAATCCATCCTCGGCAAAGCTATGTGCTTCTGCTTGTCCCTTTTCCGAGCAAACACCGCAAACCGGCCAGTGGGTATCGTCATCGTCGCCGTAGCCCGACCACGTATGCGTTGCCGCTACGATCTGTTGTGCAACAAGTACCTCGTCACATACCGCGCAATGCGCGCCCTCGGTCAAGCCGTTTTCATTGCAACCGGGCGCTACGGCAGGATCGATCACCTCTGTATGTCCAAGCGCTGCAACGGTTTGCTGTGCAAGCAGTACCATATCGCAAACCGAGCAATGCATGCCCTCGGTCAAACCCGTCTCGGTACAGGTAGGTGCAACAGCCTCGTCGATCTCCTCGGTATGTCCTGCTGCGGAAACCGAAACGTTCTCGCGGCTCAGCTCAATTCCGCACGTGACGCAATATACGACTCTATCGTAAGAACCGCCCTCAAGGCAGGTGGAAAGCGTGTTATTTTCTTTGACAGCCTTTCCCTCGGTATGTCCGAGCGCGGCAACCTCATACTGTGCAAGCAATACGATATCGCATACCTCACAATGGCTGCCCTCGGTCAAGCCCGACTCGGTACAAGTGGGAGCGACGGCTGCGTCGGTCACCTCGGTATGTCCCTTGGCGGGCGCGATCTCCTGCGCGATCAGAATCTCCTCGCACACGTCGCAACGTCTACCCTCGGTCAAGCCCGACTCGGTACAGGTGGGAGCGACGGCAGCGTCGATGATCTCGGTATGTCCGAGTGCGTCAACCGTCACGGTATCGCGGCTGACCTCAGCGTTACATACGGTGCAGTACACAGCGTTGTCGTATGCGCCCGTTTCTGTGCAAGTGGGGGATACGCTGTTTTCCACAACGACCTCGCCAAGTGCATGTCCCAAAGCAGCAATCTCATTCTGCGCTGTGAACACCTCACCGCACGCCAAGCAATGCACGCCCTCGGTCAAGCCCGATTCGGTACAGGTGGGGGCTACGGCCGCATCGGTCACCTCGCTGTGTCCCGTTGCGGATACTTGCATATGCTCACGTCCAAGCTCGGTGCTGCAGCTCGTGCAATACACGACCTGATCGTAAGAGCCTGCCTCCGTACAGGTGGGCGCTGCGTTGTTCTCTACCACAGCATCCCCCTCGGTGTGCCCCGTTGCGGATACTGTCACGCTCTGCCGATCAAGCTCTGTTTCGCACGCGGAACAGTATACCACGTGATCGTAAGAGCCCTCGCCAAGGCAAGTGGGCGCAACGTTGTTCTCCACAACGGCCTCGCCCTCGGTATGCCCCTTGGCAGAAACCTCCTCTTGCGCGAGAAGCACCTCATTGCAAACAGAGCAGTTCTTACCCTCGGTAAGGCCTGCCTCTGTACAGGTGGGAGCTACGGCATCCACCACGGCCTCGGTATGTCCGGTCTTTTTCAGGGTTTCGGTTTTGATGGATTCCTCACAAACGCTGCAAAGCAAAGCCTTGCTGCCGTTTCTGGTACAGGACGGCTCGCGCTTGACCACCCATTCTCCCTCGGTATGCCCAACAGCGGGAATGCTGTTGATCTTAAGCACGATATGGCATTTTTTGCAAGCACGGTACTCCGTACCGTTTTGGGTGCAGGTGGGCTCACTGCTGACGCTCCACTCGCCCTCCTCGTGACCGGTAGCCATATTGGTTCTCGATTCTATTTCACCGCAAGCACATACGCGCTGCTGTTTGCCATTCTCAACGCAGGTCGTTTCAAGGACGGTCATCCAGTCGCTGAATGCATGCACGTGTGCCTGCGTCCCCGCCTCGGTAGTCATGGACTCTTTTTGCGGATCATCATCCTTATCACACGCCGTAAGCAGCAAAACGCACGCCAACAGCACAATACAGCCAAGCAGAATACATCTTATCCTCTTGTTCATTCTCATTCCTCCCTTTCGGACGGGTTATCTGATGCGCAGGAAATCCCCTGCGCGGACAAAAACAAAAGCTGATACGCACCAAATATTCACAACACAAAATAACGGCTCAACCGTCTTGGTGCCTATTCAATACATTGTATCACAATTTACTGCATTTTTCAAGTCAAAAATCAAAAAAGAGCACAAATCAGGGCTTTTATGCACCAATTGATCGCTTCTTGACACGAAATAAAGCCAAAAAACAAGAAAAGCCCCATGGGGAGATACTCCAAGCGGAGTATCTCCCCGGTTCTATTCGCCTATGGCGAGTGATATTGCCTTTGGCAGTGATATTCGTCTTACGACGAGTGAGTATTTCGCCAAAGGCGAAATTTCGCTACGCGAGTTTGGGAGGCGAATAGAATATCACTGAAGCCGTAAGGCTTCAATATCACTATTGCGACA
>JAFTLD010000062.1 GCA_017452945.1 Clostridia bacterium
AATCGTGCAATTACCCCAAGCGTCGTAAGCATAGCCGCCAACCTTGGTTCCCGCCGTATCGTAAATCGCGATCACGTCACCGAGAAGATTACGCTGGAAGTAATAACTGCTCGTCGTGCCGGATTCGGTAGTATGCATCATTCCGATGATACCGCTTTCATCGTAGAGGTACACGATCTTTTCGGTTCCGCTACCTTCTCCGTAATACTCGCTCGTCTTGCTCTCGTAGATCAATCTGCCGGATTGGTCGTAACGGAACACCTTGTTATACCCCGTCAACGTACCCATGGCGACTGCCGTACCGTACAAGATGCTCGGAGTGTACTTGTATCCACTGCCGATGCGCTGCCCGAACGCGTTATAGTTGTAGGTGTAAGCATGCATTCCCGAACTTGCGTTGCCCTTGGACAGCCTTGACAGCTTGCCACGCGTCCACGTAGTCGTGTAGCCGTTGTATGCTGTGGGACAGCCCATCGCATTGTAGCTGATGCTCGTGTCACCAAAGGCGGTCAGTCTGTCGGGATAGTCGCCATCGTAGGTGAACGTCGTTTCTACTGCCGTGCCGGACGGTGTTCCGGTAGCATAAGCATACTCCTTGATTTTGGAAATGCCCCCGTTACTATTATATCTGTAAATAAAGGTTTTGTCAAGGGCTTGGTTGTTTTCTCTGATCAGTTGACCGTAAGCATTGTATTGGTATTTAGTAAGTTGGCCATTACTGAAGGAGGCAATTCTGCCCAAGTCGTCATAAAAATAGTTGATTCTTTCGCCTGTGCTTTCAGCGATGGAGCTGACTTTGTTGTCAGAATAAATAAATTGCTTCTGAAAAATACGCCCGGAGAAGTTAAATCTTTTGTTCGTGAGCCATTTGTAATAATCATCGTAGGAGTTGTAGGTAAATGCTTTTAAAATGCCGTTTACGGAATAAGAATAATCGCCCACTCGGTTATCCGCAAAAGGATCATTTTCACCGACATGGTATCTGACACTGCTTGTTACGTAATCGCCGGTTGTCATATTATGGTCAAAACGGCTCTTCTTCAATCTGCCGATATTATCGTAAACAAAGGTTTCCTGTCGCTCCGGATATTCAGTCAAATCCCGTGTTACTGCTGCGGTCAACATGCCGTTGCTGTATCCGTATCTTGTGACTTCTCCGGCTAAACTGTCTGTGGTTTGAGAAAGCATGGCATCCTTGCCATCAACTGCAGCATTGTTGACTTCTGCATAGCTGTGGGTCAATTCTCCGTGCTTCTCTCTGTCATAGTCATCCATTGTGTGTCTTATTTCAGTTTTCTCAGTGTCTGTTTCCGGATCATCATACAAATAAGTCCACTGCGGTTCGATGCAGTATTGGTTTTCCAGCACACCTGCAACACTTTTCAGTCTTCCGTATTTATCAAACACCTTGTTCTCGGTATGCAATGCGCTTTCCTCGGTCGGATAATGGCTCTCAACGGTTGTTGTACCGTTCTCTCTGCTGTACGTATGCTCCTCAAGAGCAGCTCCGTTCCGAGTCACACCTGCAAGCTCGCCCATGGTGTCGTTGTACAAATAGTTGTACGTCAGCGTACCACCTGTGGTTGAAGCAAGTCTGCCTTTTGCATATTCAAAGGTATTTCTGCGTATCAACATGTTATCAAAGGCCTTGGCAGTTAAGGCACTCATGGAATCGTCATACGTATTGATCGAGAGCGATTGAGCAGCGTTGCTTGAGTTAAGTGTCTCAACCTTGGTCACAGCTCCCCACGTAGTGTCAATATGATATTTTGTACTGCTGATGGTTGCGCCCGAAGAGGGATTGACGTCTGTTACCGTGATAAGTGCATCTGTATAAACCGTGTCATGTCTGTAAAGTCCCGCACCACATTCACTCGTCACACGTCCCTGCGCATCTCTTGTGTACATTGTGGTAATACCGTCAGAAGTGGATTCGATCACATCAAGATTAGAATCAAGCGTTTCTCTTGAAACTACGGTTGTGTCAACAGTACACGTTTTTTCAATGTAATGATGAGTTGTGCCATCCTCATCCGAAGCCTCGTACAAATGATATTTTGTCAAAGACTCTTTGCCTGAAGAATATACTCTTACTCCCAAATCAAGATCGCTTAAGCTGATGTACAAACCGTTAAACAGAACCTCGAAATCGGTGGCTCCCGTTATCATATTTTTGCTGTCGTTATAGAACAACTCACCGGATACACCGTCCCGCATCTGCCGTATCTGATATCTCAAAACGTCAGAAAGCGTCACCGATTTTTCGTTGCCATTACTATCGATTGTTGCGATCTCGATATGGCTGTCATTGAATTTATAGAAGAACCGAGCATCATAAAAGGACAGTTCACTACTACCGTTGAACAACAAGTACTCAGCCATATTGCTGCGCGACTGATCGCCATCTGTAAGTGCCTCGGTTTCTTGAAAGGTGATTCTAAGATCTCGCATAGAAACAAAACTCTCACCGTCAGCAAATACAGACAACAAACAGGGCGATGTGCGGAACATGATAGAGAAGAATTCCCATGTCCCGTTAGGCTCCAGATCTACGTCAAGGCTGTATTCAGACAAATTGGCAAGGTTGATTGTGGTTGATTCCACGTCGCTTGCGTTCGATTTTATCCAACCGGTAAGTGTATAGTAACCCTCACTTTGAATAAGTCCGGTAAGTTCTGTTGACCAAGTGAAGTTGGCGGCATTGTAATTTAATTGCAACCCCGAATGTCGGGTTTGTACACCGTTGGCAGCGTTATCATCGGAAACATTTGACGTATTGTACATAGTAATGTTGCCTAAGAATCGGCTTGTAGCGGCTTCACCGTCAAATTGCGGTTCTCCGTTTTGGATCTCGTACGAGCACATTGGTTTTCCATTGTAAAACTGAACCCTGGTTACTACTCCGTTTTGATCGACCGTGTCCACGTAACGAAAAGGCGGACGATCTCCCAACAGGGTTTTGGGAAGCTTATAGGATTCCGTTTTGACCGGGTTATTACCGATATAATCAATAATTTTTATGGTTTCTCCGTCATCAATTAGCTTCAACTCTTTCGCATAGGAAACAGTCTCGCTACCCTCGGTCGCAGTAGCCGTTACTTTCAGATCGCTCTCGGGCAAATCGTCATAGCCAAGTGAATAAGCGAAATCAGCCTGCTCCAAGGCATAATAATACTTGACGCCTGTATAATGCTCTACGTAATTGAGCGTACCATCGGAATTGTAGAAAAAGCTGCTGCTTTGATTATTGTACGTAATGGATTGGAGCTTATTGGATGTATTATATGCCAAAGAAATTGCGTTGCCGTTTCTGAATGTGATAGTCGTTAAGCGACCGCTTGTATCATATGCATATGTCAGAATTGCACTGTCGATGTACTTATCATAAACAGCCATGATTCTACCCGATTCACCGTACTTTTCTTTACTGAAATCGGGATATTCCAAATAGTAATCGTATACGGTGTCTTCACTGCCCATTTCGATATTGCCTCCGGAAGTATTACCGGTTTGCCCGGGCTGCGCCTTTTGTATAATAATTCTTTGTGAATCATCATCAAATGTGTAATTGCCATAGAAATTATTCAGTTTTACGATCTTTCCGCTTTCTTCCTGATAATCTGTAAAGATGCCAAACTGAGTGTACATCAAGCGTTTCTGCAAATTCAGCTTGAAGCCGGGAGCAATGCAGAAGGGATTCTGACCGGTGGCTTTTTCATCTCTGTATCTCTCATAGTTAAATACAAGAGAAAGATTGACGCTGTGCTGAATATCACCAAACGAAAGCAGGGGCAATTCGTGGGTGTATTGAACGAACGGAGCGTCTGTGATAGAGTTGGGGTTGAGTAGATCGGGACGTATCTGCCCAACATCATATTTTTTTACATGACTCATTATTTTTCTCCTTGTCAAATGTATTTGCACGAGCTGTCTTGCCCACGCATGCATATTTTAACACGGTAAAAGAAAAAAGTCGTCCCCCATAAAAAACTCCAAGCCCGTTCCGCTTGGCGGAACGGGCTTTAAGAGTAAAGTTATTCGTTCTGGTCGATGACCTCTTGCAGGTTCTCATTCAGCTTATCGATCATAGCGCGCGTGCTGGTTTCGTACTGACGAATCAGCGAAGACACGGTATTGATACCGGTTGCATGAATGGTACGGATGGACTCAGCCGTGAACTTAAAGGTTCTGCAATACAGGTTGATGGGATCGATGTCCACACTCCCCACAACTCTGTCCAGCATTTCCACAGACTGGGGATCCTTGGCATATTTGCCGGTCAGTGCGATCTCATAATATGCGGGCTTGACGGTGTTGTAGCTCTCGGATGCAAAGCCCTCAAGGAAAATGCTCAGATCGTCCATCTGCTCATAACACGTCGAAGGCACACCGTACAGCAGCACCTCCGCCTGTACGTGCGTTTTATACTCCTGCTCCTTGTTGAGCTTGGGCATAGGCAGAATGCCGTAATCATTCTCCATGTTTCGCAGCACGGGATCTTCAACACCGATCAGGCGGTAGTTGATCATTGCAACCTCATCGGATGCAAACTTCTCAAGGATATCCAAGTCACTCTCACCGCCGACATACGAGCCGGAGCTATCCAACAAAGTCAGCACCGTTTCGATCGAGTCGGACATGCGCTGGCCGTCCAGGCCGTAGTCATACTCGCCATCCTCGTTTTTGACAAGCACCTTGACGTCGGTGCCCTCCCAATAACCATCCATCATGGAGCTGTGAGGGCCGACTCTGACGCAAAAGCCGTACTTGTCGTCAAAATCTCTGCTGCCGCTGCCGTTCAGATCCTGATAGAACAGCTCAGCAACGCTTTGCATGTAATCAATGGTCCATTCTCCGCTGTCAACGACCTCATAAAGAGAATTCTGCTGACCTGCATCCTCCATCAGCTGCTTGTTGAACAGCGTGACGAACATGTAGCGATAATAGGACAGCGACATGGGACCGGTAACAAAATACTGCGTATCCTTATAGGAAAGCGCATCATTATACCCCTGAGCCCAATAGTTCTTATCCAGGTCGATATACTGCGAACCGGCCAGATTACACATACGCCCTTGAATCGCCAACGACATTGACGTATAGGATGCATTGGCAATGATGTGGTAATCCTTTGCGCCTGCCGCTACCATATTGGATACCTCATTGGCAACCTCATCGGTCAGTCCCGCACCTGCGTTGCCGATGTGCTGTACCACGCGGATCTCGCACTTCAAGCGCTCCTCCACGTTGATATTGCGGTTGAAAACGGCATCGTTTACAGGCTCGGAATTCAGCGCCTCGACAAACAGCTCGTCCTCGTTACTGGACTCCACGCGCGAAATGATCACGATCTCACGTCCACCGAGATCCACCTCGCCAAGGTCGTCAAAATCGTTCGGATCGACCTCGATTTCGGGCGCAGCGGTGGTCTGCTCCCCGCTCTGCTCGGGATCATCCGGCTCGGAGCAGGAAACCAACGTAAATGCTACCGACAGCAGCATGGCTGCAATCAGAAGCCATATCAGTAATTGTTTTTTCATAATGCCTCCTTATAAGGCGAGATCAAGTAAGCGGATTCGCACCGCAGTTATTGCCTGCGTATGCCTGTGCCTCCTCTGCGGTTGCGAAGAATGCAATCGAGTTGATGTACATAATGTCACCGGTTACCGCGCCAAACCAAGGGTCAAGACGGATGTAGCCAAAGCTACCGGTAAAGAACTGATCCTTGGGGTCTGCTCCGGAATAATCGATGATGATATTTTCCCAGTCACCGCCAACCGTGGTGAAGTTCTTGTCCAGATACATGCCGTCCACGACGATATCTCTGCCCGCAGCGTCGGTTGCGGAGAATACGCAACCCTGTCCACCGTGATTGGTGGCGACGCGCAACACCATGTACTTATAGCCTGTTACGTTTGCGGTGGTTTCGATCAGGAAGCAGCGTCTGCCGTCTGCGGTTGCGGTCAGCTTTGCTGCATTTGCAGTTGCGTCGTACTCTGCGGTCAGACCGTCAAGACCGATCATGGAGGTGATGGCATCTGCGCTGTTGAATACGATCTCAATGGGATCGGGGGTAGGCTCGGGCTTTTCGTAAGAAACGGTACCGCAGTTATTGCCTGCGTATGCCTGTGCCTCTTCTGCGGTTGCAAAGAATGCAATCGAGTTGATGTACATAATGTCACCGGTTACCGCGCCAAACCAAGGGTCAAGACGGATGTAGCCAAAGCTGCCGGTAAAGAACTGATCCTTGGGGTCTGCACCGGAATAATCGATGATGATATTTTCCCAGTCACCGCCAACCGTGGTGAAGTTCTTGTCCAGATACAAACCGTCTACTACGATATCTCGGCCTGCTGCGTCGGTTGCGGAGAATACGCACCCCTGTCCGCCATGATTGGTGGCGACACGCAGCACCATGTACTTATAACCGGTTACGTTTGCGGTGGTTTCGATCAGGAAGCAGCGTCTGCCGTCTGCGGTTGCGGTCAGCTTTGCTGCATTTGCAGCTGCGTCATACTCTGCGGTCAGACCGTCAAGGCCGATCATGGAGGTGATGGCATCTGCGCTGTTGAATACGATCTCAATGGGATCGGGGGTAGGCTCGGGTTCGGGCTCGGTATCTGTGCCGGGACCGGGGATTTCCTCCTCATCCAGGCCAACGTATGCTCTTGCACCCTCAGCTGTTCTGAAGAATGCAATAGAATCCAAATACATGACTGCACCGTTCTGCCCGTTCAGCCAAGGGTCGAAGCGGATATATGCACTGCTGCCCGAATAAAGGCCGTCTGCACCGTCCTCAAGACCGTCCATGGCATTGCTGTAATTCAGCACGACCGTGATCCATTCGTCGGCTGTTGCATATCTGACATCCTTGTTGGTATATACACCACCGGACACAATATCATGATTGGAACCGCCGGCTGCCATAAAGAACACACCGTTACTGCCCTTATAGCCAACCTTGACGCGCAACGCTACGTAAGGATAATCCGAAACCTCGTCTATAGCGGTAAAGGGAATCAGGAAATTGGGACGGCCATCCACGGTGGATACGATCTTCATCGCACCTTCATCGGTATCATAAGAAAGCTCTACGCCATCTCTGACCTCGATGCCGTCAAGCGTGGGCTGATCAAACTCGATCACGTGCTCGGGATAAGGCTCGGGATTCTCGGAGGGGTTGTCTTGGCCGGGATCGCTTCCCTGCTCTTCCTTGATCTCAACACCACCGTATGACAGCGCGCCTGCCTCGGTTTTGAAGAATGCGATCGAGTTGAGATACATCACAGCGCCTGCGTCGATCGAATACCAAGGGTCAAAACGAATGTAAGCGGAATTGCCGCTGTACATGGAATCGGCACCGTCCTCAAGACCGTCGTTGGGACGCGTGTAATCCAGCACAACTGTCTGCCAATCCTGGGTATAAGAGTACACCAGGGTCTTATCGGTATAGACACCGTCCTTGACAATGTCGTAACCCGATCCGGAGCTTGCCATAAAGAATACGCCCGTGCTCTCCAGATTCTCGGTCTTCAAACGAACAGCAACGTAAGGATATTCCGAAACCTCGGGAATATCGGGGAAGGACAGCACAAAATTCGGTCTGCCGGATGCGGTGGTAACCACCTTCAATGCCTGTTCTCCGGCGTCAAAGGTCAGCTCCATCTTATCCATGTCCTGCGAAGCCAGATTGCTGATCGTGGCACTGTTGAAGGTAATCACATAGCCGGCCTGCTCATCGGTAACGGGAGGCTCGGTTGTCTGTTCCTCGGTAGAAGGAACATCAGAGGTTTCTTCACCGGAGGGTTCGTCGGTTCCCGCAGCCTCGGTTGTTGTACCGGTCTCATCATCGGGAGTATCCGGGCCGGGCTGATCAGGTGTACATGCGACCAACGCCAGCATCAGTACCAGCGCGATCAACATCATCCATATGCTCTTACGTCTTGTCATGGTCTTTCTTCCTTTCATGATTGATTATTCAAAATACCTACAAGATAGGTTTTGTCACCCTGTGAAATTCCTACGGGCATGTTGTAAAGGGGCGTGCCTTGGTCGTCCACTACGCTGACGTATACGCGGTACAAACCGTCTTGCAGTGCGGGCAACGACAGCGTGATTGCTACGTCGGTCGATTTGGTATCAACCAGCGTTTCGCCCACGTCCAGATCCTTGACGTTGAAATCCGATCTGCCCGAAGCAATCACATTTCCGTTTTCATCCGTCACACTGATCATCAGATATCCACCTGCATAACACGGTGCTGCACCGCGGTTTTTCACGGTCAGAGTAAAGGTCGCATTTTGCCCCGAAATAAAGTTCTCAACCTGCATCTTCAGGGGAACGATGCGGTATCCTGCGCGAAGCGTGATCTCTCTTGTATATGGGTTATCCATAATACTGTACGGATCACAATGCAATCTGACGTAGCTTGCGTGCATGCGATTGACTGCATCCAGATAGTTCTCGGTGGGCGCCGTACCGGGATGCGTTTCAACCGATACGGGAACGTTTTTCCAGAACAGCTGCGCCATTTCAATATTTCCGCGATAGCCGTTGGACACATTGGTCATGCCAACCTGCACCGAATCGTCAAACATGCCAAGGCCTTGCTCCAATGCATAATCCAGCGCATCCTTGTCATAGCAGTTATAGGGTGCACCCGTCGGCAAATAGACGATTCTCTCTCTGAGCATATCGTCCCCGGCCAGCACAAGCGTATTCGGGAAATATTTCTTCCAAAGTCGCATGTGATTGATCTTCATCTCGGTGGTAATGGGAGCGCACTCGGTTTCCAAGCTATGTCCTTCACCCCAGGAGCCAAGAGAACCAACGTCCACAAACTCCACGGGATACTTGGACAGATGCTCGGCTGCAGCGGCAATGAAATTCTCCAGCTTTTCCAGGAACACCGGATCGTCATAGTAAGCAAACCACTTACCCTTCGCATCCACAGCACCCTGCGCGCCTGCATCGCGCACCCAAAGCGGCGTGTTCTGATTTCCCGGGAAAGCGGCACAGAATCGAACCGCGATCCTCTTGCCGCGCGCTACCCATTCATCCGCAGCATCATCGATCACAGACCAATCGTATACGCCCTCCTGCTTTTCTACGTCCGCCCAGCCAAGGCGGAAATACACAATATCGCAGGGGAAGGCATCCAGATAATCACCGGGGCGCAACGTATTTGCAAAAATATTCAAATTGTTGGAATGATACGCAAAATTCCATCCCATGCCGGGATTGGTCAAAAGCTCTCTCGTATCTCCCAGCTTGATACTTGCGCTGCCGTTCTGCAGCGTTGCGGTAATATCCATTTCTGTCACCTCAGTTACGGTATCGGCACTGACCGCTACACCGCGGAATGCTGCGGCATCCTTGCGGTCGTTGTAAAACCCGATCGAATTGATGTACATGATCGCTCCCTTTTGCGATTGCGACCACGGTTCTATCATCAAAGCACTCAGATTACCTTTGAAATATGCATCGATCTCGTCGTCCGTACCGTTTCCAACCTTATAGTTGAGCACAACGGTCTGCCAATCGTCGGTGCCCATGTAGTAAAGCGTCTTGCCCAGCGACTGACCGTTCACTTCAAATCTGCTTTGGTAGGCTGTGTAAAACTTGCCTGTATGCAATGTATCCGACACCTTGACGCGCAAGGCAACGTAAGTATAGTCATCGGCATTGATATCCGATACGTCCAATACGAAAGCGGATCTTCCCTCTCCGTTCGCCATCACGAACGCAACACCGTCCGCAACAGAATAGCCCATCGAAGCGTTGACGGTTGAATGACAGTCGTCCAGCACCTGCTCACCGGTAAAATCAATCAGCGCACCGGGCTGCACGTAATCATCCTCGGGAGCAGCAGTTGTTTCTTCCGGCTGCGTGCTTTGCTGTTCCTGCTGATCCGTCGTCTGCTCCTGTGTTGACGGATCAGGCTGACATCCCGGCACAGACAACACTGTGCAAAGTATCAGCACAAACGCAAGCAGCCATTTTGCTCTCTTCATCAAATAATCACTTCCTTCCATAGCCGAACGGGAGTCGAACCGAATTGCCCGCCGGCGAATGCATTTTTGATAGATTTTGTGAAAGGGAACCGAAGCAAGATACCAATCTTGCGAGGTGAGCTTTGGCAAAAGATGCGAAAATGCATCGTCGTCGGGCAATTCGGTTCGGCTCCCGTTCGGCTACTCACCCCCTGCTTGTCAGCGAGCTGCGAAACAAATCGGGTGAGATGCCGTAATATTTCTTAAAGCATCTGGAAAAATAATAGGAATCGGTATATCCGCACCGTGCGGCCACGTCTTTGATGCGCTCGTTGCTGGAAATGATCAGCTGTCTGGCAAGCTCCATGCGCAGCTCGGTCAGATATTCCAACGGTGTTTTTCCGATGTCCTTTTCAAAGCAATAGCGCAAATGGTGCATGGTGATTCCGTATTGCTGTGCCTGTGCTGCAATCTCAAAAGTCTGGTCTGTGAGATGCTCTCTGATCAGTTGGGTAAAATAACGCGTGTGTTGGCTCATACCCGTTTCGGCACATAAGCTCTTGATATACTCAAAAATCGAAAACGCAATGCTGTTGGAAAGGCTAATATAGTTGTGCTTTTTTTCGGAAAACACGCAGTGCAACGTCTGTGCAAGTCGGATCACATTTCCTGATTGGTCATGCGCAACGATCACATCCAGCCCCGAATACAACGCGGGAAAATAAATGTGATAATCACAGTATGAAGCACTCGCGGTTTCACGGTGCATGCGGTTGGGCGGAATGGCAATGGCCGTTCCCGGGGAAAAAGTGTAGGAAAAATCCCCCACGTAGCCTGTACCGCTTCCCTGGTAATACACAACCAGCTCCCAGAAGGGGTGCAGGTGATCTTCCACACCGCAAAAGCTCTCAACGCCAAGCGTCTCCGCTGAGTTTTTACCAATGTAAATAATGTTGTTGGGATTTGAGCTGTCGGATCTTTTCATAATATACTCCTCCAGTTTCTGATTTCATTATACCGCAGTCTTCCCGAAATGAAAATGGACTGCGCGGTGGACATGATGGACAAATGGTACATTCTCGCAAAAAATCAAGCAACTTTGCAAAACCTGCGCCCAAGAAAGTTTTTTTGCTCCCATTATCCAAGACTTATCAAAAGGATTGCCCGATTTTGTGAACTTGTCACAAAATACCGCCTGCGATCTTTTGCAAAAAAACAAATTTTATAATCAAAAGATTTTGCCTGTTTTATGAAAGGGAGTTTTTTGCGACAAAAAAGCAAAAGCGCATTTATCCTTGGATAAACACGCCTTTGCTCATCAATATATCATTGACCTTGCTCAATGACCTTATCAAGCGAACTGTTCAGCTTTTTGACTGCCTTTTTCACCGATCCCTCGTTTTTCTTGATCATCGAGTTGACCGTATTGGTACCCGACTCATGTACCGTGCGGATGTTTGCGCTGGTAAAGTTGAAGGATACACAATACAGGTTGATCGGGTCAATCGCAACGCTGTTGACCACGCGGTCAAGCATATCGACCGACTGCGGATCCTTGACGTATTTGCTGGTCAGAGCGATCTCGTAGTACGCAGGCTTGACTCTGTTATAGCTTTCGGATGCATAAGCCTCCAGGAAAATACCCAGATCATCGATCTGATCGTAGCAGGTGGAAGGCACACCGTATAAGATCACCTCAACCTGCACGTGGGTCTTGTAGTCCTGCGCCTCTGTCAGCTTGGGAATGGGCAGAATTCCGTAATCATTGGTCATATTACGAATGGTGGGATCCTCTACAGCGATCAGACGATAGTTGATCATAGCTGCTTCATCCTGTGCGAACTTTGTCAGCACGTCACCGTCACCTGCATTGGTGGTAGCGGTAAACGAACCGGAGCAATTCAAAAGGCCAAGAACGGCATCCAGAGAATTGGTCAAACGCTCCTTATCGATCTCATAGGTATAAGCATTATCCGCGTCCTTTTTGAGCAAGCAGATATCCGAGCCCTCCCAGTAGCCGTCCATCATGGAGCTGGTGGGGCCGATGCGTGCGCAAAATCCGTACAGGTCTCCGGCATCTCTGCCGCCGCTGCCGTTCAGATCCTGATAAAACATTTCAGCTACGCTTTGCATGTATCCAATGGTCCATTCACCGTTTTCCACAACCTCATACAGCTCTTCGCCAAGACCGATATCTTCCATCAGACGCTTATTGAACAGCGTGACGAACATATAGCGGTAGTAAGACAGTGACATGGGGCCTGTGACGAAAAACTGCGAATCCTTATAGGAAAGCGCGTTGGTAAAGCCCTCGGACCAATAATTCTTATCATAATCGATATAGGATGTGGTACGCAGGTCGGTCATGCGTCCCTGCAGCGCAAGTGTCATAGAGGTATAGGAGCAGTTGGCAACAATATTATAATCGGTACCGCCTGCAATCACCATGTTAGACACAGCGTCCACCACCTCGCCCGCAACGCTTCCGGGCTCGGGCAAATGCTGCACGACCTCGATATTGCAATGCAAGCGCTCCTCAAGAGCCAGGTTTCTGTTGTACACCGCATCGTTGATGGGATCGGAGTCCATCTCCTCCACGTATACCTCACTATCGTTGACGGGCTCCACGCGCGAGATCACAGTAATATCTCTGCCACCGAGGTCGACTTCGCCCAAATCGTCATGGTCATTATCAGTAACAAGCTCCTCGCTCGTCCCCTCGGTGCTCTGCACCTCCTCACTCGGCTCCACTTCCGCACAAGAAACAAACAAAGATGACACAACCATGAGGACAGCCAAAACAAAAATTAAAAGTTTTTTCATGTGTTCCTCCTCTGCCTATATAAGGGCATTAGTATTTATATTATACAATTCTTTGGAGATATTGTCAATACTTTCTTGACCGCACGCACGCTCTGTGATATAATAAGTGCAAACGGAGACCAAAGGAGGAAAGACATGAAAAAAACCCTCGCATTTTTACTTTGCTTACTCATGGTGGTCAGCATTTTGACCGCTTGCAACAGCACGCCCGACACCGAACCGCAGGACAGTACCGAGCTGACCGAGAGCGATACCCAGCCTACCATCCCGCCCGAGCAGGCGCCGCCTCCCGAGCAGGTCATCGAAGGCTTGGCTCCCGACGCAGTGATCATGGAGATCGGCACAGCCACCAAGCAAGTGCTTTTGACCGATCTTGATTGGACCGATATACAAAACGCCTTTACCTCGGTGGGATACGCTGACGTCAATGCTACTCTTTTGGAGGACACCAAGCTGGAAACGCGCGTCCTTTATGGCAAGGACGTTATGGTCACGCTGCAGAAAGCACAGGAACGCACGTATGCCATCTTGGAGCCCTACAACGAGTCCATTCTTTCGGTACTCACCCCCAACGAGCAGACAGGAACGGGTGAAGCCACGCTGGCTCAGATCGGCATCGCACGCATTGATGAGGATGACAACCCCTTGAACGGCATGTCCTATATGTTCAAGCTCTCAGACGGCAGCGCAGTGGTCATTGACGGTGGCTTTAACAACAAGAAAAACCGCCAAAACCTGATGAATGTACTTGAAAAATATGATATTGCCAAAACCGAGGACGGAAAATACTGTATTACCGCATGGATCTTCTCGCACGGTCACAAGGATCACAGAGCCGCATTTACCGGCATTGGCAAAAATTTCGGTGACCAAATCTCGCTGAAATATACAATGTTCAGTTTTCCGCCCAGCCCCGGCACGCTGACCGCCTCCACGTTTGACTCAGTCAACTTCGAAAACAAGATGTACGAATACTTTCCCGGTGTGCAGCATATCGTGCCTCACGCGGGTCTTGCATATCACTTTGGCAACCTGACCGTGGAGGTGCTTTACGCTCCGGAAATGATGTATGCACCCGACCAAACCATTGGATACTACAACGACACCAGCTTGATTATGATTGCCGATTGCGCCGGCGCTCGCACGCTCTTTATGGGGGATGCCGGAGAGGCTGCCGCAACCCTGTCATGGAACAACAATGAAAAGGCGGCATTCAAGGCAGATATGCTGCAAATCACGCACCACGGCTTTAACACGGCTGAGAGCCAGCACAAATGGAAAAACATCAAGCAGATATACGTTGCTACGGGTGCAGAGCTTGCGCTGCTGCCCATTACTGACCGTTTGCAAGGTGATGAACGTAACGGAAGATACACGGTAATCGTAGGCCACGGTGGCGCAAATTACCAGATGTCCATGTTTGTCAACAAACGCGACAAGCCCACATCGGCCTCTGTGACACAGGATCTCTACAACGAATTTGTTGCGCAGGTTGCCGAGGGTACCAACACCTATCCGACGTTGTTCGGTTATGACGGCATCAACAAGATCGTCAGCGACAAGGGCATTGTGACCTACATTGCGGGCAACGAGACCGAGCCTATGATCACGCTGTTCTCGCTTTCTTCGCAAGGTGTGAGCATGATTGATAACCAAACGCTTGCCGAATGGCTGGATTGATACGGCTAATGTAAATATTCACAAGAAATTCACTTCGATTTTTTGATATTTATTCAAAAAAGCTCTATACAAAAGAGCAAATTCGTGATAAAATAAGATGTAAATTTATTCCGCAAAGGAGCTATTTTATGAAACTGGTATACAAGGGAAAAACCAAAGACGTTTATGCACTTGACAACGGCAACGTGATGTTGAAATTCAAGGACGATTGCACCGGTAAGGACGGTGTGTTTGATCCGGGTGAAAACAGCGTTGGATTGACGATTGACGGCATCGGCAAGGCTAACCTGATCTCCTCCATTCACTATTTTGAGCTGTGCAAGCAAGCCGGCATCAAGACCCACTACGTCAGCGCAGACGTGGAAAATGCAACCATGGAAGTGCTCCCCGCGGAATGCTTTGGTAAGCCTCAGGGAGGCGGCGGATTGGAAGTGATTTGCCGCTTGGTCGCAACCGGCAGCTTCATCCGCAGATACGGTGAATACATCAAGAACGGCACTCCTCTGCCCGGTGGTTATGTGGAATGCACCTTCAAGAACGATGAAAAGGGCGATCCCTTAGTAACCGGTGAAGGTCTTGTGGCACTTGGCATTATGACTGCCGAAATGTTTGAGAGCCTCAAGGCACAGACACTGGCCATCACCAAGATCGTTGCCGACGACCTGAAATCCATCGGCCTTGATCTGTGGGACATCAAGTTTGAGTTTGGCTACCACAACGGTGAGGTCGTACTGATCGATGAGATCGCATCCGGCAATATGCGTGTCTACAAGGGCGACACCATCATAGATCCCGTTGAACTGACCAAGCTGATCAATAACAGATAAGAAAAAGCCTGCATCCGCATGAGGCTGATGAATTAGTGGAAAAGTAGCAGGAATTTGTTCGTTTTTGAGCAAATTCCTGCTACTTTTCCACTAATTTCACAGCACCATGGGTGCAGGCTTTTTTATATGGATAACGTTTTTGCATATAAGCGTTCATTTTTCAGCTCATGGAATTACTTGAGTTGTTTTTTTCTTTCACTTCTTCCATCTCCCCAAGGTGCTTGAGCATCTTGAGCCGTTTTTCGATCAGCTTGGCTGATCCCTTACTCACTCGGAAAAGATGCTCGTTGCCTTGCACGGTTACGTGAACAATGCATTGCTTACCTCGATATTCCAGACGCAGATCGTCCACGGTATCGGTATTATAGGTATAGATACGGAATTTGAACACGCGCACCTTTCCCTTTTGATAGATCGCCACACCGCGGCACAGGATACTATATATGCCAAACAGCAATACAACCCCCAAACCAACCAAACCAAGGATCAAAAGTACCCTGTTTTCCCCGACACCCATCAGCAAGAACAGCAGCCCGATCAGTTCCCCCGCCAAAAGCAGGCACAAAAATACGGTAGACCAAATTACGTCATATATGAATACAAACGTTCTCGGATTGATCTCCTTGAAATAAACCGCGATCGGATATACCACTGCCACGGCACCAAACACGATCAGCCAATACCAAGGTTCGGTATACATGGCAAGTGTTGCAGCGATCGCCTCCGGCTTTTGCAAAAGGAAATGCTCGATCACATGACAGATCGGTGCGATCGCGCCCATGACGACAAAAAACAGCAACGCTTTCCCAACGTGATGCAATATTCTTTTTGCCATGTCATCATCCTCCCTTGACAATTATTGCTCTCTCCTCTTCCCGATCTGGCTGAGCAGCAGCTCACGGGCAGCGGGCAGCTGGGTTTTGAACTCCTTATTCATCCAATACAGCATCAACGCAATCGCAACGGCTACTGCCACAAAAATCTCTACCTTGCCAAAGAAGAGCATTTGATTGATGCGCCAATACACGTCGATCGGCACGCGCAGCGTAATGCACACCCACTCCGCCACAATAATCACTCTGCCGGCAATCAACGCATACGGCATCACAAAACCCAGTATTGCCAGGATAGGGCGAAAGTCCTTGATCAGGATCCCCGTCCAGAATTTGTCCGGTCTGTGGTACACGATTTGTGAGCAATATCTTGTCAGCTTGACCTCCTTGGTATAAATCGTCTTATACTTAAAGGTTTCATAGCCAAACGTCACAGCCAATAACGCAAGGCCCAGCAAATTGGCCACAAGCAACGCTCCCCAACCAAGCCCCAGCTTGGCGACAAGAGGATTGCCCTCCATACTCAGATCAGGCGTATTGTAAAACGTCAGCGCACCGTCAGCCAGTGCAAGCAGCACATAAACACTCATCAATATCCAGAATTTCACTTTTTTCATATTTGCAGCCTTCTTTCTATTTAGTCCTTCACCTATATAGACGCTTTTTTTGAAGAAAAAGTATCAGAATTTCAAAAAATATTTCAAAAAATCCCCGAAAATTTTTCGGGGATTGATTTTTGCTTCTTATCTGCGCAGCATGATCTCAATAATTTCTCTGTCTGTATCCTTCATACCGTCACGGGCTACGTTGCTGACGTTGTCAATGGTATTCTCAACGCCCTTGGTGACAATGCCGTCACCGCCCACAAACTGCTTGCCCTGCATATACATGTGCATGCCCAAAAGCCCCGCTTCAACCGAAGACGCAATCTTGGCAGCACAGCTTGCCTTAGCACCGTCGCAAATGACACCCGAATTGATGGCAAGACCGTTGACTACGGTGTGCGCGATCTCGCGGTACTTACCTCCGTGCAGATACATCACACCCGCAGCCGCACCGCAGCCTGCACTGGTTGCACCGCAATAAGCGGACAGCGCACCAATACCTGTTTTCAGGCGGATGGTGGTCAGATTGGACACGACCAGCGCGCGCAGCAGCTGCTCGTGCGACACGCCCATTTCTTTTGCATACACGATGACGGGCAAAGAGGTCGTCATGCCCTGGTTTCCGCTGCCCGAATTGATGACCACAGGCAGCTCACAGCCGTTCATACGCGCGTCCGAGCCAGCGGCCGCCCATGCCTTGGCCTTATTGGCCACACCGTCACCGTACGCAGCCAGCAGCACCTTGCCGATCTCGGAGCCGTAATGCCCCGAAAGGCCCTCGCTTGCGATAGCAGTATTATATTCGATCTGTCGCTCCAGCACCTCGGAAACGTCCGCAAGGTCAACCACGTCAGCAAATTCCACGATCTGCTCGATGTTCAGCAGCTCATAATGCGACTCCTCGCGCTCCACCCTCTCGGGCTTTGCCGCATACAGAACCTCACCGTTACGCACCACGCTCTCCACGTGCGTGTGCTTATTGGTCAGCAGCACACTTGCGCTGTCATCGCCTGCTTTGACTGTAATGCGGATCGAAAAAACGCAGTTTCCATCTGCGCGCACCACCTCAATCGGTGCGGCGGCTTTATATTCGCTGATCTGTGTAATCTCCTTTTCGGTCACGTGTGAAATGACCTCAAGCTCGGCATACGGGTCACCTGCCACAATACCCGCCGCTGCGGCTGCCTCAATGCCCTTGAGATTGCCCGTATGCGGAATGACCACGCTCTTGACGTTCTTGATCACGTTTCCGCTGACGTCAATGCGCACACTCTGGGGCACTGCCTTCAAGGCAGCCCTTGCAATGGCAGACGCATAAGCAATGGCGATCGGCTCGGTACACCCCATCGCAGGGATCAATTCTTTGCGCAAAATTGCACAATACGCTTGATATGTTTGTTTTTCCATAAATATGATATTCTCCTTACATTATATACCGCGGAATCCCTTGCCGATGATCTCGCTGCTGTTGGATACGATCACAAATGCGCCGGGATCGATCTGCTTGACGATCTTCTTGAGCTTTGCACCCTCCACACGACGGCAGACTGTCAGCAATACGGTTCTTTCTTCTCCCGTATAGCCGCCAACACCTTGAAATTTGGTAAAGCTGTGATGAATGCTCTCGGTAATGTAGCTGCTGATCTCCTCGGGCTTGCTTGTGATAATGGTGAAATATTTGGACGTGTTCATATTCTCAATCACCCCGTCCACCAAGAATGCTTTGGCGAAAAGGCCGAGCAAGGAAAACAGTCCCGTTTGCACGCCAAACACCCAGAACGCGCTCACGGCAATGACAAAATCGGTCGCCAGCAACGCTTTTCCAATATCCAGACTCGTGTATTTTTTCAGGATCAGCGCTACGATATCGGTTCCGCCTGAGGAAGACTCGGTAAAGAACAGCAGCGCTGAACCAATGGCAGTGAGCAGGATGGCGTATACAAGCTCCATAAAAGGTTGATTTGTAAACGGAGCAGATATTGGCCAAACGCGTTCCAGCACAAAGGTACCAAAGGAAAACAGCAAACTGCAATACACTGTCTTGACCGAAAAGCCTTTGCCTAAGAAGATAAAACCAACGATCAGGAGCAGCACGTTGATCACGGTCAGTATATTGGCAGACGTGAAATACTGCGCAAAATCGGGCAGATATTGCCCTACAGCACCCGATATGACCACGGCAATGCCGCTGACACCGCCTGTGGAGAATCCGTTGGGGATCTTAAAGAAGTACACGCCAACCGTGGTCAGTAGTATACCTAAATTCATGATCACAAAATTTTTGAATTTGTTTTTCATACAAATCTCCATGCCGCCTATGGCGGCTCAATTACAGTTTTGAAACTTCACCGCCAATCTTTGCTCCAAAAATGGGGCGAGGACCATTTTTAGGTGAAGCTCATGCGTGAATGCATGCAGAACAAATAGGTAGAGTAAACTTTCACACTATCCTTTCGTCATTCTTCTACATCAAGTATATATTGCCGCGTGAAAAATGTCAAGAGGTGCCTGCGAAAAAATGACAAAATAAGGACTGACCCGAAGCTCTGCAAAATTAGCGGTAAAATTGAATTTAGCCACCACGTTTTCGTGGTGGCTTTTGATATGCAGAAAACAAAGAAAAGCCCCGCGCGAGGCGGGGCGAGGATTACAGATTTGCAAGCCGTTCTTTGATGTTCAAATAGCGAGGCGTATCCTTGATCGAGGCAAACACCGCATCATTGTTATTGAGATATCTCAAATAAGAATGACCGAGCGTTTCTGTACTGCTCTTGGCAATATTGGTTTGATCGATTTTAATTCTATTGACAAGCAAGGACGAATG
>JAFTLD010000026.1 GCA_017452945.1 Clostridia bacterium
ACCCACGGGACCCATTTATGGGTAGTAAGTAACAGTTGCATGGCTGGCAGGCCAATTGACGGCGCACTTGTGCGCAGCCAGTATTATTAGGGCTATGCCCGAAACTGAAATACCACCCGCTATGCGGGTGGATATTTATTTACTCTTTTTAATTTGCCAATGTGGGGTCAGCTTCCAAAGCCTCAAACTCGTCCTTGTGCTCAAGCACGTAGCCGCGAATACCGATCATGTCAAAGATCGAGCAAGCTACACCGACCACACCGCCTAAGATCAGGTTGAGGACAAGACCGATGATGATACTGGTCATCCAGTTGTCATAGCTCTTGACCAGACCCGGATAGGGGGTTAAAACCAGCTTTGCCTGCTTGAAGCGGCAGATAGCACTGTAGATGTTGTACACACCGCAGACAATACCTGCGAAGGTGCAGCACTGAATGATGCCGATGACCAGCCAAATGATGGCAGAAAGCTTTTCTCTTTCTGCGAGAGTTTTTACACACTGTTGATATTGGTTGCTCATGATAGTTGATCTCCTTATTGTAATTTGTTTGAAAGTCTTGAGCTCGGTTATGTGCGGTAGATCAATACTTGATGATCTGAACGCTGCCTACCAGGGGCAGGTCAAAGTACTTGCCGGTTACGTTGCCGTATACGGACAGGATGGCGAACAAAAGACCGATGATGCTGATTACGGGAATGACAGTGCCGATGCAGATCCAAATGGACTGGTTTGCAAGGAACTTAATGTAATCAGACTCCGCCTTTTTCTGGGAATACATGACCAGTGCGAGGATCAAGCCCACAGGCCAGAAAACGGTAGAGAGAATGGGGAGCAGAATACCCCAGATGTTGTTGTTTTCGCAATCTTCCTTTACGAAAGTGTTGGTTTTTGCACCGGGAATTTTGAGAATAAATTCATCAAAACCATTGAGTTGCATAATTAATTGCCTCCAAAAATTTTAACTTGTTATGGCGTGGACGCCATTAGTTCCATTATAAACTGTTTTTCGCAAAATGTCAATATAAAATGCGATTTTTGTCGTATTTTATCTAAAAATGCGTTACAAAACAGCATAGAGGTTGATATCCCATGCGGGAAAATAGCGGAATCTGCGCAAATACAGGCGGTAGTCAGGGTTCAGACTACGCACAAGCAGCGGCAGGGCATAAAGGTCCTCGCTGCGGTGATAGCAGGAAACCAACAGGGCGGGGGCGTGTTCGGCAATCGTTTGCTTGCAGCCCATCAAGGCCTCGGCTTCCGAGCCCTCTACGTCGAATTTGATATAGTCGCAGGCCTTGCCTTCAAGGACACTGTCTACCGTGCGCGCCTCGACCTCCTTGACCTTGCCTGCGCGGGGCAGCAGCACGGATGAGGTGTTTTGCGCGGCACCTGCGTTGCGGTTGCCCGATGCGTCAAAATACAATGTGGTGTTTTCGTTCCATGCAGCAAAGGGCAGCGGAATGAGCGAAAAACGCGTTTCCACTTGAGCATATGCGCAAAGCTTGCGATAATTGCGTGCGTCCGGCTCAAGCGCGTAAAGCGTTTGCAGTGCCGATGCATACGGTGCAAGCGCACGTGCCGAGTCACCGTTGTAAGCTCCAAGGTCGAGCGCTGTGCGGAAGGTGTGCGAGGGAAGGATTTGCGAGAATGATTCCTCGGGATCGTTTTCAATCTGTACCAAGAATTTCAGATCTCCCGTGAGCTTATAAGAAATGATATGATCAAAAACGCGCACGGATTCCTCGTCTGCAAGTAATGCGCGTGCCGCATCAAATTTCGCTTTGTGCGCAAAATAAAAGGCGGCGTCAAACAAATTGTCACCGAATACCGGTACGTCAGGTGCGTACAGCTCGCATTCACTCGCTATGCGCAGGATATTTTGCATGACGTCGGGCAGAGAAGATGCAAATGAGAGCAGTACGATCATACGGTCCGCACCGTATTTTTCCTTTGCCTCGGTGTACGAGAGCACGCGCTTACCGTGAAACGAGTGTCCGCGCACAAATCCGTCGCTGGCAAAAAAGTCTTCAACCGTGATGCCCTTGGACTCTGCCACGGCAAGGATCTTGTCCGCACCGTTGCCCATGCCGTACATGACGATGTGCTTATTGGTGTTTTTCAGATATTTCCACAGATCAGGATATGCAGAATATGGCATAAGTTATCCTTTCTTTGATTGACAAATACTTTGGAGTGTGCTACAATTATATCATATTCAAGCATTTTTGTAAAGGAGATTTATTATGGCTTGCTTATTTTGCAGAATTATAGCAGGGGAGATTCCCTCAAAAAAGGTTTATGAGGACGAATACGTCTATGCTTTTTACGACATTGCCCCCATGGCACCCGTGCACGTGCTGCTGATTCCCAAGCTGCACCTTGACAGCGCAGATGCGGTTACGGCAGAGAACAGCGTGTACGTTGCAAAGATCTTTGAAGCCATCCCCGCTGTGGCAAAGGCTTGCGGCTTGGAAAACGGTTATCGCGTGATCACCAACTGCGGTGAGGACGGTTGCCAGAGTGTAAAGCACCTGCATTTCCATTTGCTTGGCGGTAAAAAGCTGCCCGAAACTCTGGGCTGATTTTTGGAGAGACGGTTATGAAGGATACAAGACTGCAAGAGGTATTGGCAGGGAAGGAGAGCAATTATTTGCTCCCGTTCTACTGGCAGCACGGCACGCACCGCGACAGGATCCCTGCGCAGGTGCAGCGTATTTATGACAGCGGATGCCGCGCGCTTTGCGTGGAATCCCGTCCGCATCCCGATTTTTGCGGCCCCGAATGGTGGGCGGATGTGGACGTGATCCTTGCCGAGTGCGAAAAGCGCGGCATGAAGGTATGGATTTTTGACGATAAGAAATACCCCACGGGATATGCCAACGGTCTGATCGAGACCAAGTATCCGCATTTGCGCCAGCGCGAGATCATCGAGGAGCATATCGATGTCATGGGACCTGCGCCCGATACTTCCTTTTTGGTCAGCAAGACGTGGGAGGACGACGAGATTTTGGGCGTTTATGCGTTCAAGCGTACCGATGAGGGCGAGCAAACCACGGGCGGCTATATCGATCTGACGCCTACGCTGGATCACGGCTGCGTGTTTTTTGACGTGCCCGAGGGGCTTTGGCGCGTGTACATCTATACCAACACGCGACGCGGCAACAGAGGAAATTATATTGACATGGTGTCTGCCGAGTCCTGCAAGGTTTTGCTGGAGGCGGTCTACGAGCCGCATTATGAGCACTATGCCAAGTATTTCGGCAATACCCTTGTCGGCTTTTTCTCGGATGAGCCCTCGTTTGGCAATGGCATGGCCACCCGTCATTCCATTGATCCCAGTGGACATGAGCGCCCTATGGGTACGGTGGGCATGGCGCTGCCGTACAACGTTCGCGTGATTGAGCTGATGAGTGAGGAGATGGGCGAATACGCGCTGCCTTATATGGCTGAGCTGTGGTTCTGGAGCGAGCATGCGCCCATCACGCGTCTTGCCTATATGAATGCGATCACGTCGCTGTACCGTGACAATTTCGGTTACATGATCGGTAACTGGTGCCGCGAGAGAGGCGTGATGTACATCGGTCACATCATCGAGGATTATAACTGCCATGCGCGTCCCGCATCCGGCGCGGGGCATTATTTCCGTGCGCTGGAAGGACAGGATATGGCAGGCATTGATATCGTGTTGCATCAGGTCATGCCCGGTATGGCACATCATATTCACAATGCAAGCCTTGGTACGGGGCTTTCCGATCCCGCATTCTATCATTACGTGCTCGGACAGCTTGGCGCGTCGCTGGCGCACCAGTATCCGCAGATGAAGGGCAGAGCCATGTGCGAGGAATTTGGCGCGTACGGCTGGGCCGAGGGCTGCACCATGATGAAGTGGTTGACCGATTTTCTGTTGGTGCGCGGTATCAATCATTTCATTCCGCATGCATTCTCGCCCGATTATCCCGATCCCGATTGCCCGCCGCACTTTGGCGCAGAGGGGCATGATCCGCAATTTGACGGCTTCTGCCATTTGATGAAATATACCAACAAGGCCGCCCACCTCTTGTACGGTGGTGAGCATATCACCTCTTGTGCCGTGCTGTACCATGCAGAGGGCGAGTGGATGAACCAAAAGGGTGATTATACCTTTACCCAAGTGCCTGCAAAGGCGCTTTTGGATGCGCATTTGTGTTATGATATCATTTGCATGGATGCGTTGGAAAAGGCCGAGGTAACGAATGGCAAATTGACGCTCAACGGTGAGGTATACGGTGCGTTGGTCGTCCCGTATGCCAAGGAGATTCCCGAGGGACTTGCGCAGGCCGTCAAGCGTCTTTGTGATGCGGGCGTTCCCGTGCTGCATTGCGGCGGCAGAGCCGATGGGCTTTGTGGTGAGGTGGTTACCGAGCAAGAGCTGCCCGAGCGCATCCGTGCGTTGGGACTTGCGGATATTGCGGTAGACGGCAACTGTCCCTTATTGCGCCACTATCACGTCAAGCGTGACGGTGCGGACGTGTTCATGTTCTTTAACGAGGACAGCGTTCATACCGCCAAGGCAACCGTTACGCTGCCCGTGCAGGGTGATTTTGCAAGATTGCGCATGATCGAGGATGAAATGTTTGCCGATGCCACGGCAGACGGAACGATCACGGTCGAGCTGCTGCCCGGTCAGTCCGAAATCTTGGTATTTGGCTGCGACACGGCAGCGCTGCCGCGCACGTCGAACGGCACAAACGTGACCGTTCTTGCTCCCACGTTTGATATTGAGCTGGCAGATTCGGACGATCTGTCCGCATACGTGGCATATAAAACTACCGATAAGCTTTGCAATATTGCGTCTGCCTCGGAAAAGCCCGCCTTTTCGGGACGCATGCGCTATACCTTTGCTCTGGAGCTGAAAGACGTACCGAAGGACGCTGTGCTGGATCTTGGCAGAGTGGGGCAAACGGCACGCGTGTGGATCAACGGCCATGACGTGGGCATCCGCATCACGGCACCCTATGCTTACCGTGTTTTCGAGTATCTGAGCGCAGGGAAAAATACTGTCACGGTTGAGGTTGCAAACACCTTGGTGGGTAAGCACCGCGATAAATTCTCGCATTGCATGCCGATCTCTCCGTCCGGATTGTTTGGCCCGATTAAGCTGATCACGGAGTAAATAAAAAGCCGCCCGACGGGCTGACAAATTAGCGGAAAAATTGAATAAAAACAAAAGGCAGGAGTCTTGATCAAGGCTTCTGCTTTCTGTTATCCAAAGAGATGAAAGAGCGTCCATATGGTGACCTCATCCGTCGCCTACGGCGCCACCTTCCCCAGCGGGGAAGGCTTTGTTGCGAGTAACCGGGTCTTTCAAAAGAGCAATACGGTAGCGATAACC
>JAFTLD010000063.1 GCA_017452945.1 Clostridia bacterium
AAGGACACTTTATGAAACGCAAAGTCTTACTTATCACCCTTGCGGCATTGACAATATTGTTCTGCTCCTGTGAGCAGGAAAAGCCGCCACGGCAGCCAATGTATGAAAAGATCACTTCCGGTGAAATGGATAACAGCGTCATTGAAACCGGCACTGTTCCGGGAAATTATATATATCAAATAGCCCAATTCAGTTCATACAGTCTATTATTAAAGTACCACATTCCCACCGGTACGGCCTCAACCGTCTGCCAGGACCCGTTCTGCACACATAGCAACATGACCTGTCCATTTGCTATCACAGCATCAAGTATGGCTTCGATTGGCAACGTTCTATATTACTCTACAAGGATTAACGATCAGACTCACATCCGCTCCTATAACGGCGATAGTATGAAAATCGAGGACATCTATACTTCTAACGGAGTGTTGAGCCGTCTTTTCGCATATAATTACTATTTGTATTTTACGGAAAAGCTGCCCGACTCAGCTCCCAACGAGTACAAAACAACCATTTACAGATTAGATACGCAAAGCGGTTCTCTGGACACCATTGATTGTGGACACGAATCCGCTACTATATATGAAATAAAGGATGGCAAGATCATTTGGGAAAATTATGACAAGTATTTTTCCACCGATTTAGATGGGGATTGCGAAGAAACGTTTGATCTGGTAAACAGACAATGGGGAAATTATATTTACAGATCTGAAATGAACGTAGACGGGCAGGTTACTTGGTTCAATTTCAGTATGAATCTTTACAGAAAGGATCTTATTACCAAAGAAGAAACCATAGTCGCAGAAGATATAGGTCCATGTTATTTTTATGGCGACAAGATTATTTATTTTAAGCCCGTGCAAAATCCGGAAGTTTTTATCACAATAGACGGTATTGACTGTTACGATTATTTTGGCGGGAATGTCTACGTAATGAATTTGGACGGTTCAGATAATCACCTGCTATGTCATGTAGATCATTGCGTTATTTCCGGTATGTCGGGATACAGAAACAACGAGCTTGGGTGCGGGGACTGGATAGGCATTTTAACGGAATGCTTCTATGATGGGCCGAATGGTCTTGACTTAACAGGCACAGATATGCTCTTGGTGAACGTAATCACAGGTGAATACAAACATGTAAAGTACAACCCTTACGAATGATGAAACAACTATTATTTGAACTCAGAAAAATCAGCCTGTCCAAGCTGACAGTGGTAATCGTGCTGGTATTGCTGCTTGTAACGGGAGGGCTTGCCTATAATCAGGCATCAAAGACCCCCGAATCGCAGCAGACACGGCAATATGAAAAAAAGATCTCGGCCGTGATCTCGAATGCCAAGCGGCAACTGCAGCAGAGCCTTTACAACTCCGAGGACAGCTATGCGACGCTGTACTTTGAGGACGTGATTGAAATTTATACCGACCTGAAGGATCTTGAGCTTGCAGAGCAGCCCGTCAACGGCTGGGATACCTATTTGTCCTTCAGCGCGGCCAATCCCCTGCTCTTGATCTGCGCGGTATTTCTCTCGGTGCATCTTTTCAGCATAGACAGCAAAACAGGCATGCAGCCCATCCTGTACGCATCGGCAAACGGGCGGCTGCAATACGCCGCTGCCAAGATCGGGGCTACCCTGCTCTCGGCTTTCGTGCTCAACCTGTTGTTTTTCGGCATTACCTTGCTTGGTATGTGGCTTGGCACGCTGCACGGTGAAGCACCCGCCGAGCCCATGATGGCCTTTGCGGGGCTTGGCGAATACGTGCAAAGCTTTGGCGTCTTTCTCGGTGCGCCCTATGCCCTGCGCACTTGGCAAGCCATCCTGCTGCTCTTTGCCGTGCGCACCTGCATCACAGTGTTTGTGTGCTCACTCGCGGGGCTGTTGACCTATGCATTGGGCAACCGATTGGTTGCATTGGTGCTCTCTATGCTGGTCTACGTTGCCAATATCGTGCTCAATAACCGCACGTATCTCAATACAGACGTCTTTTTCGACCATTGCAATCTGGTAGCCGCTTCGGATGCAGCCACCTTTCTTTCAAAATACCAATGTGTGCGCGTACTTGGCAAGCCCGTTTCTGTCGTACTTGCCATCCTTGTCCTCTATGCCGCACTTGCATTGGTTTGTCTTGGCGGCTTTGTCCTGCTGCATCTGAAATTTGCCAACGTCAAGCTTGGCTCCAAGGAAAAGCGCAAACATAAGTCATATGCCTCAGCATCCTCCCGCTCGGCTCTGCTTGGCTGGGAGCTCAAAAAGCTCACCAAGAGCCGCGTGGTGATGCTGACGCTGATCCTTTTGCTGTTGGCTTCGGCAGTAGGAGGGGTCTTACAATACCGCGAGTATACAAGCAAATCCGATCAGATCTATTACGATTACGTGCAGGTGCTTGCCCCCATGGACGACGCGCAGCGTTGGGGCTACCTTGACGCGGAGAGTGAGCGGGTTTCGCAAGGATACAGAAACTACTTCAAATACCGAAACGCAACGCCCGATGCGCTGCCCGAAGGGATCGATATGTTGCAGATTGAGAACGAATACTACTATGCCTGCCTGCACGAGATGCCCTTGGTAAGGGTGTCCGAGGCATGTGCGTACCAGTCTGAGCGCGGGCTTGACGGCCTGACCTTGCTTTACGACACAGGCTGGATGACGCTGTTTGAGTCGGGGGATCACATTCTGCTTTTCTTGGCAATTCTGATCGTAGCAACGTCCTTGGCAGCGGTAGAATTCTCGTCAAAATTCGCAGGGATTCTCTCCACCACGCCGCGCGGACGACGGGACACGTGGCGCACAAAGCTGCTGCTGAGCGCGCTGCTGACCACGGCTTTCTTTACCATCTTCACACTGATGCAGCTGCTCCCCATTCTGCTTGCGTATCGTTTTGAAGACGCGAATGCCGCGCTGATCAGCCTGCAGACCTACAAAAATGCGCTGCCGAGTATTACGCTGTGGCAATACGCGGCAATGATCCTGCTTTTGCGTTACGCATCTTGCCTATTTATCTGCGTGCTTACATGTTACGTGACCTCGCAGGTCAAGGTGTCGTATCTGTCACTGCTGATACTGACCGCAGCTGTGCAGCTACCGGGGCTGCTTTACGGCATGGGCGCAGACGTGCTGCAGCATTGCCGCATGACCACGCTTTTGGACGGTAATGCATTTTATATTTGCCTTATGGATCAAGGATGGCTGCGGGCGTGTGCCACGGGTGCTTTGTTCGTGCTGGTCTGCGCCGTTCTTGGCGTCATACATCAAAGAAAGAACAAGGAGGCCGCATAAATGATCCTCACATTTGAAAATATCAGTAAATCTTACGGTAAAACGCGCGCGCTGGTCGGCTTTTCGGCGCAGCTCACCCCAGGCATCTACGCGCTGCTGGGGCCCAACGGCTCGGGCAAGACCACGCTGATGAATATTCTGACGGGCAACCTCAAGGCGGATGCGGGTACCGTCACCTTCACCGATGAGAACGGGAGCACCGAAAACGTAGCAGCCATGGGCAAGAAATTCCGCGGCATGCTGGGCTTTATGCCGCAGTACCCGGGTATGTACGCAAACTTTACCTTGGAGGAATTTTTGCAGTACGTTGCCACGCTCAAAAATGTGGGCGAAGAGCTGCCTCAAAAACAAAGAGCTGCACTGATCAAGTCGCAGATCGACGGCGTTTTACAGGCGGTAGAGCTCTCCGACGTATCTCACCGCAGGATCGGCACGCTGTCGGGCGGTATGAAGCAGCGTCTGGCGCTTGCACAGGCGGTTTTGGGGGATCCAAAAATCCTGATTTTGGACGAGCCCACCGCAGGACTTGACCCCAAGCAGCGCATTGCCGTGCGCAATTACATCTCACGCATTGCCATGGGCCAAATCGTCATCATCGCCACGCACGTGGTGTCCGACGTAGAATTTATTGCCAAGGAGATCATCATGCTGCGCAAGGGCGAGATCATCAACAAAGCCGCCCCGCACCTGCTGCTGCAGGAGCTTGACGGCAAAGTTTGGGAACTCTGCGTAGGGCAAGATCACATTGCAGAAATACAAAGCACATTTGCGGTAACCAACATCGCTGCTTCGGAAAAGTACGTGGACAAGGCCGCATTGCGCGTCCTGTCCGATACGCAACCCGCAGCGGATGCAATAGCCCTTTCACCGACGCTGGAGGACTACTACTTGTATACATTTGGTAAAAAAGAGTAAAACCAAGCAGGACCGCGGCACACACCGCAGTCCTGCTTATTTTCTTTATATTTACATCTCCTCTGCCAGCGTTCTGCGCTTTTTCCATTTGCCCGAGAGGAAATAGATCAGGCTGGGGATGGCGTAGCCGTATGGTGCAAGGCCGTAGCCAAGCACGAAGCCGTAAAAGCCCCATCCAAGCCCGATGCCGAACAGCCAAGAAAGCCCGATGCGCAGCACCACGCCGTCCAAAAGCGCAAGCGCCATGCATAGCTTTGCATGTCCCAAACCCTGAATAAACGCACCGCTGCCGCGCATGATAGCAAACGCCGGGAACATCCACAGAATCGCGGAGATAAACTCACCCGACATGGCATGCACCGCGGGATTATCCGGGTCAAACAGCTTGAACAACTCTTCGCCAAACAGAATATACATGGCGACGAAAAACACAGTCATGCCAACCGAATAGACCCACGCCCAATGCACGACCTTCTCCGCGCGCTTTTGGTTACCTGCACCGATATTTTGGCTGACCATGGGCATGGCGGCATACTGAATGCCCTGCGAGATCTTGTTGATCACGTCGTCAATACGCACGCCCACGCCAAACGCGGCGCTTTCCACAACGCCCAAATTGTTGATCTGCGCGTTGACCACGATCATGGAAAGATTAATAAAGCCCGACTGAATCGCCATAGGTACGCCCTGCTTGACGATCATGCCAACGTACTTGAGATCGGGAATGAAGTTCTCGCGGGAAAAATCAAAGCCAAACGCCTCTCTCTTGCGGTACAGATAAAACAGGGAGAAGATGAACGATATGCCTTGGCCGATGATGGTCGCCCATGCAGCACCCGCGACTCCCCAGCCCCACCAGCCGGTAAAGATCAGGTCAAGCACCAGATTGGTTACAGATGCAATGGCGATAAACATAAACGGACGCTTGGCGTCACCCATACCGCGCAGCACTGCAGAGACCATGTTATATCCCGCTGTAAAAAGCAGACCGAGCGTGCAAATAACCAGGTACTCCAATGCCATATCGTGGGCCTCGTCGGGAATATTGACCAAGGCCAGAATCGGCTTGCGGAACAGCAAAATGATTCCGGACAGCACCAGCGAAAGCGCCAGTACAAACACGAACAGCGTACCCATGATACGGCTCATTTCTTTTTTCTTGCCTGCCCCCAATGCTTGCGCGATCAGCACCTGCCCCGCGTTGGAAAAGCCGAGGCAGACCATGGTGGCAAAGTTGACGATCAGTGAGGATTGCGACACGGCGGAAAGTCCAAACGTGCCTACGTATTTGCCAACGACGACCATATCGATCGCGCTGTACAACACCTGCATAGCGTTGGACGCCATAAAAGGCAGCGAAAACAAAATCAGCTGCTTGGCAATATTTCCTTGTGTAAAGTCCTTACGTAACGTCTTGGTCGCCAAAATCCTTATCCTTCTTTCGATGAGTTACTCTACTGTGATCATCATTATAACACAAAAACAAACTTTTGGCAAGCGAACAAGCAATTTTCTTTCGGAAATCAAAAAGAATTCAAAAGTTTATCCAAAAAAGACTTGACGAACCCCAAAACCCGTGATATAATATACAAGTTATTGGGATGTCGCCAAGCGGTAAGGCACCAGACTTTGACTCTGGCACTCGTCGGTTCAAATCCGGCCATCCCAGCCATTGCGGGGGTAACGACTTTTGGAACACATTTAAAAAGGAGTTGCCCTTTGCTATGTTTTTAAATAGCAAAAAGAGAGCATCTATTTCTCCGCCAAGAAATAGATGCTCTCGCCTTTTATAATCGGGAGTTGCTCTTTGTTATGCTTTTAAACTTGCGTAATATGCCGCTTCAATATCAGCCGGCGACTTGAAATTCAAACGCCGATGAGGTCTGCGGTTATTGTAGTAATCAATATATTTGCCAACCTCTTCGTCAATTTCTTCGACAGACGAATACGTTTGACGATACAGCGCCTCGTATTTCAGCCTCGAAAAGAATGCTTCGCAGACCGCATTTTCGGTCGGTGTTCCTGGGGTGGCAAACGATTGTGTCACCGAACACTCTTTCAAGAATTCTCTGAAAGCATGGCAAGTGTATTGCACCCCTTGGTCACTATGGAACATCAAACTTTTGGGTTCACCACGCCATCGAAAA
>JAFTLD010000064.1 GCA_017452945.1 Clostridia bacterium
AGTGAACTTGTTCACGGTTGCATTGGTTGCTTCCTCACCGTTGGTTACGTCAACGATGAACAGACTTTCATAAGAATTGAGTACCTTTTCCATGTGTTTTTACCTCCCTATGGACTTTATTACGACCGCGCACCTCTTCGAATTTTTTATGCGCGGTAGAGAGACGAACTGCTTTGCAGTCCGTACTGAAGATATATTATACCACAAAGGGAAATGCTTGTCAATCCTTTTTGAAATATTATTTTTGACAAAAAAACATAAAATCCTTGTCAATTTGATGTAAATATGCTATAATATACAAAAAGGAAAAGCATTTTGCCTGTAAGGAGGTTTGATATATGGCACAGAGCGAGAAGAATAAAAGAAGAAAGAAAATGCCAAAGGCGTTGCGCGTTTGTCTGATCATGCTGGCTGTTTTGGCCGTGCTGTTCGGCACGACTGTGGTGCTTGCCATGTCGGGTGTGATCCCGGCGAATGATGTGGAGGATTTTTTGGACGGCTTCGTTGGTGAAGGCGTTGAAAAAGCGTTGGATAAAGTGCTGCCAAACGACCTGGTTGACGAGGTCTTTGTGGATAAATACGGTGATTTCGTGGATTTTGTGGTCGGCCTTTTGCCCAAGCCCGAGAGAGTCGCGCTGGACGGAGAGATCATGGTGTATTTCTTTGACGTGGGGCAGGGTGACAGTATGCTGATCATGGCACCCGAGGGCAATATTCTGATCGATGCGGGACCTAACAGCTGCGAGGATGCACTGGAAGGGTATCTTGATGATCTGGGCATTACCACATTGCATTGCGTGATTGCCACGCATCCGCACGAGGACCATATCGGCAGTATGGACATGATTTTTGAAGAATACGAAGTCAAAACGCTGATCATGCCAAATGCGGAGTTGGATACGGATACCTTTGAGGCCACGGGTGATTATACCCGTATGATGGAAGGCGCACAGGAGCAGGGCACGCAGATTGCGTATGCCAAGAGCGGTACGACCTTCAGCCTTGGCGAGGTTGAGGTGCTGGTGGTTGGTCCTTGCGGAACAGATTACAGTGATCTCAATGACTGGAGTCTGGTGACCAAAGTAACGTACGGCTCGACCTCCATGATGCTGACGGGAGATGCCGAGAGCATTTCCGAAAAGGAGATCGTAGAAGCTTACGGCAGCAGCGTGCTGGACGTGGACATTCTCAAATCGGGACACCACGGCTCGTCCTCCTCGTCCTGCGATGCATTTTTGGATGCGGTCGATCCCGAGATCGTGGTCATCTCCTGCGGTGCGGGCAATAAGTACAACCATCCCAACACCGCAACCATGGAAAGGTATGCAGCGATCGAAGCAGAGGTCTGGCGCACCGACCTTGAAGGAACCGTTGTCTTTGTCAGCAACGGCGCGGAATTTACAAGAGTACCGTAAATATGTACAGCTTCTCCCATTGTAAAATAAGCAATGGGAGAAGTTTTTTGAAAAAACACTTGACAAGAGAAAAAATACACAGTATAATATATGAGTCGATTTGACGGGCTATTAGCTCAGTTGGTCAGAGCTACCGGCTCATAACCGGTTGGTCCGGGGTTCGAGTCCCTGATAGCCCACCAAAAAGAGGACGGGGTGCAATTGCACCCCGTCCTCTTTTTGGTGTTCTTTCCCGACTCAGAACCCTCCATGTGCGGCTCTGCCGCCCATGCAAGGTTTGCGCCGGGAAAGTAAACGATTAGAATGACCTTTGGCGCAAATATGGGTTCTGAGTCCCTGCCACAGCCTTGGAACCTTTTATATGCGATGAATCATGACAAGCGAAGCGTCTATCTGTAGGGTGCGACGTCCTCGACGCACCGGGCAGGCACAAAGAACTTTTTGCATTGCGTAAAGATTTGTTTATGCAGGACGGGCTGTCGGGGACGTCAGCCCCTACGGACAGATGCTTCACAAGACAGGCGATATTGCGGACGACCAATGGTCGCCCCTACGGACAGACGCGTTACAAAACCGATGCCGTTGCAGGCAGGGAATACAATCCCCGTATTTTTTTGCATCCCATCTTTACATTTTCCCAAAATCGTGCTATACTATTAAACTGAGGTATTATGACATGAAAGGAGAAGCACGATGGACAAATTCAAATTAGTCAGCCCCTTTTCCCCATGGGAGATCAGCCGCAGGCAATCGCGCAGCTGGTGGACGGTCTGGAAAACGGTGCGCGCTATCAGACGCTTTTGGGCGTGACCGGTTCGGGTAAGACCTTTACCATGGCCAACATCATTGAAAAATGCAACCGCCCCGTGCTGATCTTGGAGCCAAACAAGACGCTGGCGGCACAGGTCTGCTCCGAAATGCGCGAATTTTTCCCCGAGAACGCGGTGGAGTTCTTCGTGTCGTACTACGATTATTACCAGCCCGAGGCCTATATCCCGGGCAAGGATATGTATATTGAAAAGGACGCGCTTGTCAACGACGAGATCGACCGTTTGCGCCATAGTGCGACCTCTTCGCTGTTTGAGCGTCGCGACGTCATCATCGTGGCATCGGTTTCCTGCATCTACACTTTGGGTGACCCCGTGGAGTATCAGACGCTGCAGATCTCGCTGCGCCCCGGCATGCTGATGGATCGCGATGCGCTGATCCGTCGCTTGGTGGCCATCAGCTACTCGCGCAATGACTTGAATCCCGTGCGTAACAGCTTTCGCGTGCGCGGTGATACGGTCGAGATCATGACCGCGAACGTATCGGACAAGCTTTTGCGTATTGAATTTTTCGACGATGAGATCGACCGCATATCGGTCATCAATCCCGTGACGGGAGAACTGGTGCGACTGCTTTCTTATGCTGTGATTTTCCCGGCGACGCACTATGCCGTGTCGGATGAAAAGCGAGATGCGGCTCTTGAGGAGATCCGCCGCGAGATGGTGGACAGGGCAGCATGGTTTGAATCCGAGGGCAGGCTGATCGAGGCGCAGCGCATTACCGAGCGTACCAAATATGACCTGGAAATGCTGCGTGAGGTGGGCTTTTGCTCAGGCGTGGAAAACTATTCCCGCGTGCTTGCGGGCAGAGAGCCGGGCTCAACGCCTTATACGCTGCTGGATTATTTCCCCGACGATTATATCATGTTCATTGATGAGTCGCACGTGGCCGTACCGCAGGTGCGCGGTATGAGCGGCGGCGACACCGCACGAAAGAAAAATCTGGTGGATTTCGGCTTCCGTTTGCCGTCCGCATACGACAACAGACCCTTGTATTTCGAGGAATTTGAGGACAAGATCAATCAGGCGATCTTTGTCAGTGCTACGCCCGGTCCCTACGAAAAAGAGCACACCGAGCAGGTGGCGGAGCAGCTGATCAGACCCACGGGCTTGCTCGACCCCGAGGTCGAGGTGCGTCCCATTGAGGGGCAGGTGGACGATCTTTTGGGTGAGATCCGCGAACGTGTGGCCAAGAGCGAGCGCGTGCTGGTCACCACGCTGACCAAGAAAATGGCTGAGGATCTGACCGATTATTTAGAGCAGAACGGTGTGCGCGTGCGCTATATCCACTTCAACGTCGAAACCATGGAGCGTATGGAGATCATCCGCGATCTGCGTATGGGCGTGTTTGACGTGCTTGTGGGCATTAACCTGTTGCGCGAAGGCCTCGATTTGCCCGAGGTATCATTGGTGGCCATACTCGATGCGGATAAGGAAGGATTCCTTCGCGGAGAGACCTCGCTGATCCAGACCATAGGCCGTGCCGCGCGTAACGCGTCGGGCAAGGTCATCATGTACGGTGATACGGTGACAGGCTCGATGCAAAGAGCTATTACCGAAACGGCACGCCGCCGCCAAAAGCAGGACGAATTTAACCGCGCCAACGGCATTGTGCCGCGCACGGTGGTCAAGGATATCCGCGACGTCATCGATATGGCTTCACCCACGGGCGGCAAGCAGGGCGCAAGGACCCAAAAGGCAGCCGAGGGCAAGATGACTGCAAAGCAAAAGGACAAGCTGATCGCAGAGCTGACGACCGAGATGAGAAGTGCGGCTGCCAAGCTGGAATTCGAAAAGGCAGCGTACCTGCGCGATCAGATCAAGCGCATTCAAGGAGGAGAACAGATATGAAGCAAGGCAAAAAAACACGCATTCCACTGGTCAATTACAAATACCTGTTTTGGACACTGGTGATACTGGTTGGCGAGCTGGCATTGCTTTGCGGTGCTTACGCGATCAACTTACTGGATAATTTTTTCGGCTACGTCGTGCTGCCGTTTTTCGGACTTTTTGCGGTATACACCGCCTACGAGGCAGCCGTGCTGGCGCTGGAGGCACTGAGCGTTGACGCGAACGGTGTCGTGGTTGCGGGCAAGGACGAAAACGGTAACGTGATCCACTTTGAGCAAAAGGATCTGATGGGGATTTACCCTTGTGATCAAAAGGGAAATCGCATAACGGAGGATCAGAAGAAATACAAGGATGTGGGCATTGTGTTCTATATGAAAAACGGCAAATCCCGCATCAGAAAAACGTCCTACGTCACACAAAAGCAAATTGAACGCCTGCGCACCGCTCTTGGGGTAGGTGCGTACGGACAACCCAAGGAATAAAAAGAGAGTAAACACATGAAGCAAGAAAAAATCGTGATCCGCGGTGCGCGCGTCAACAACCTCAAAAACATTGACGTTGAGATCCCGCGCGACAAGCTGGTCATTCTGACAGGACTTTCGGGCTCGGGAAAATCCTCCCTGGCCTTTGATACCGTTTACGCAGAGGGACACCGTCGCTTTGTCGAGTCGCTGTCCTCTTATGCGCGTATGTTTCTGGGGCAGATGGATAAGCCCGACGTGGATACCATCGACGGTCTGAGCCCCGCGATTTCGATCGACCAGAAGACCACCTCCAAAAACCCGCGTTCGACCGTGGGTACTGTAACCGAGATATATGATTACCTGCGTCTGCTTTACGCGCGCGTGGGCATTCCGCACTGCCCGGTTTGCGGCAAGGAGATCCGCAGACAGAGCACGGATACCATCATTGATAAGATCTGCGAACTGCCCGAGGGTGAGCGCTTTTTGGTGCTGGCACCCATAGTGCGCGGACAGAAGGGTATGCATGAAAAGGTGCTGACCGATGCCAAAAAGAGCGGATACGCACGCGTGCGCATCGACGGCAGCCTGTATGATCTTGGTGAGGAGATCTCGCTGGATAAGAATAAAAAGCATCACATCGAGGTCGTGGTCGACCGCCTTGTGATCAAGGAGGGCGTGCGCTCCCGTCTTGGCGACTCGGTGGAAACCGCGCTGAATTTAGCGGACGGACATCTTTTGATCGTGACCGTACCGCGCGGTGAAGGCAAGCCGATCGAGCTTTCGTTCTCGCAAAGCTATGCCTGTGAGGAGCACGGCATTTCGATCGGAGAGCTGGAGCCCCGTATGTTTTCCTTTAACAATCCCGTGGGCGCGTGTGCGGTATGTGCGGGACTTGGCGAGATGCAAACCGTGTCGGCTGCCAAGGTTATCCCCGATAAGCGGCTTTCGCTGCGCGGCGGTGCGATCGCGGTCAACGGCTTCAAGACTCTGGAAGAAGACAGCTGGAACGGCCCTTTGTTTGCGGCGGTTGGCGAGGTTGCGGGCTTTGATCTGGACATGCCCATCCGCGAATATGGCAAGGATGCGTTGGATGCTTTGCTGCATGGCACGGGAGATCGCGTATATCGCATCACGCGCTATTTCGGTGGACAGCATCACGAGCAGACCACCACCTTCCACGGTATTCTGGAAATGGTGGAGAGCCGCATGAAAAACGGTGGCATGTTCGGAAAGGAATATTATACCCAGTTCGTGCAGGAGGCGGATTGCCCGGTTTGCGGTGGCAAGCGTCTTTCTCCCGTGGTGCTCGGTGTCACGGTGGGCGGGCTGAATATCCACGATTTCTGTGCCATGTCTGTGGAGAACGCGCTTGCGTTCATTGAGCAGCTGCACTTTACGGGCGGTGAAGAGGTCATCTCGCGCGAGATCTTAAAGGAGATCCGCGCACGCCTTGGATTTCTTGTCAGCGTAGGACTTGGGTATCTGACGCTGGGACGCAAGGCAGGCACGCTTTCGGGCGGTGAGGCGCAGCGCATCAGGCTGGCAACGCAGATCGGCTCTGCATTGACGGGCGTGCTGTATATTTTGGACGAGCCCAGCATCGGTCTGCACTCGCGTGATAATTCCAAGCTGATCGCTACGCTCAAAACACTGCGCGACCTTGGTAACACGGTCATCGTAGTGGAGCATGACGAGGAAACCATGCAGGAATCCGACTATATCATCGATATCGGCCCCGGCGCGGGCGTACACGGCGGTCAGGTCGTGGCGTACGGTACACCCGATGAGGTGGCAAAGAACGAAAATTCGCTGACCGGCGGCTATCTGTCGGGCAGACTCAATATCCCCGTACCCGAGGTGCGCAGACCGGGCAACGGTCACTTTTTGCGCGTATACGGTGCAGAGGAGCATAACCTCAAAAAGCTGGACGTGGAGATTCCCTTGGGCTGCTTTGTCTGCGTGACGGGCGTGTCTGGTTCGGGCAAGTCCTCGCTGGTCAACGGAATCATTCATCCCGTACTGGCGGATAAGCTCAATAATGCCATCACCTATCCCGGAAAGCACGAGCGCCTGGAAGGGGACGAGCATCTGGACAAGATCATTTGCATTGACCAAAGCCCCATCGGCAGAACACCGCGCTCCAACCCTGCAACCTATACGGGGCTGTTTGGCGATATCCGCGATTTGTTCGCGCAGACCAAGGATGCCAAGGCCAAGGGCTACGGGCCGGGCAGATTCTCCTTCAACGTCAAGGGAGGACGCTGCGAAGCCTGTGAAGGTGACGGTGTGCGTTGCATTGAAATGCACTTTTTGCCCGACGTGTACGTGACTTGTGACGTATGTAAGGGCAAGAGATATAACCGTGACACTTTAGACGTCAAGTATAAGGGTAAGAGCATTTTTGACGTGCTGGATATGACGGTCGAGGAAGGTGTGACCTTCTTTGACGGCCTGCCCAAGATCGTGCGCAAGCTCAAAACGCTGCAGGACGTGGGGCTTGGCTATATCAAGATCGGACAGTCGTCTACCACGCTTTCGGGCGGTGAAGCACAGAGAGTCAAGCTGGCAACCGAGCTTTCCAGACGCGATACGGGCAAGACCATTTACGTGTTGGACGAACCCACCACAGGCTTGCACACCGCTGACGTGGCGCAGCTGCTGGGCGTCTTGCAGCGCCTGACCGATAACGGCAACACTGTGCTTGTCATTGAGCATAATATGGACGTCATCAAGTGCGCGGACTATATCATTGATCTGGGTCCCGAGGGCGGTGACGGCGGCGGTACGCTGGTTGCAAGCGGCGCCCCCGAGCAGATCGCGGAGTGCGAGAGGTCGTACACGGGACAGTACCTGAAAAAGGTTTTGAAGAAATGAATGATGAAGAATGAATAATGAATAATTGCGGTAGAAAACCCTTGCGCGGCAAGGGTTTTCTCAAATTATTCTGTAGAGGGCGACGTCCTCGACTGTCCGCCCCCACCTTTGTAGGAACAGGCGTCCTCGACTGTCCGTATTTACGAATATTTGATTGATATTGAGCGGACAGTCCGGGAGGCCTGTCCCTACTGAACGTTCGCCTTTGGCCGCTTGTTATCGGATTTTTTATAAAAATTTTTCTATTTTTTCACTAAAATGTGTTGTCAAACGCAAATTTTGTCGTTCTTATGGGTGAAGCACATGTGCGAAAGCAAAATTTGAAAAGGAGGAAGGAGCATGATTGTTGACGGAAGTGTTCGGGACCGAATACCGGAAGATGCTGAAATCATTAAGCTGTTATGCAACCGCGACGAATTCGCGCTGCGTGCGGTTTTGACAAAATACGGTGCGCTGATGCACTCTCTTGCAAGGCAGATCACGGGCTCGGAGCAGGATGCCGAGGAATGCGTCAACGACGCGATCTTGGAGCTTTGGGATTCCGTACCGCCTGCATCGCCCAAGCAGCTCTCGGCTTTTATGGGCGGAATCGTCCGCAGACGTGCCATTGACCGCGTGCGCTACAACCAAGCAGAAAAAAGAGCAGGGAGCGAATACTGCAGCTCGATCGAGGAATTGGAGGAGTGCTTGCCCGACAGGCAAAGTGAAGCCGAGAGTGACTCGGATGAGATCAACAGATGCATCCGTGCTTTCCTTGACAAACAAAAGCCGGACGACCGCGATATGTTTCTGATGCGGTATTTTCGCTTTTTGTCAAACGAGCAGATCGCGCTGCAATTCGGCATGCGCGAATCAAGCGTCGTTATGCGCTTGGTACGTATGCGAAAGCGATTGCGAAAATTTCTGAATGAGAACCATATCCGCTTGTAAGGTAACACAGAAAGGAGAATTTAATGAATAAAAAAACAGATAAGCTCATAGATGCGCTGGGTAAGCTGGATGAAGAGCAGATCGCCTCTTGCATGCAGGGACGCAGACGCAGAGCGTTTATGCAATCGGGCAAGGCGCGTGTCGCACTGGTGCTTGCGGCCGCATTGCTGATCACCACGCTGGCATCCGCCCTGATCGTTGTCCCCATGATGTTCGGTGAGGACATCCCCGGCGAGATCCCCGGCATTACAACGGAGAGCGACAGCACCGCACCCGATGCAACCACCACCCCGCCCGTTCTGCCCCCCGAGAACACGGCAAAATACCCCGGTATTGCGCAGCTGCTCAGTCTGGGCAATATTTCGTATTCCGGTTTTACGGTGAGTGACGACGGTCTGATCAGTATGCCGGGTCAGGACAGCGATGTTTCCTTTGACGAAACCGATGAGTATTTTACCGCTCCCTTGCCCATCATCACGCTCAACTGCGGTGCGGAAAATACGGTCAAGCTCAGCTGTGATTACGGTGCGTTGGGACAGGTGAAATGGATGCGCAAGTACGGTGAGGAGATGTATCAGTACGTGGACGATAATGGCGGTAAATGGGATCTCTTTTATTTGTCGCATTTTGCCGACAGCGAGCTGACACTCAAGGGTGACGAGAGCCTTTCGTGGTTTTACGCGCAGCATGTAGGGTATAGTGATGCGGGATGCAACAGAGATACGTTTATCGACTATACCGTTTATAATCCCGAGGGCGAGATCATTGCGGCGGGCAGCATTTACGTTGCGGCATTCCGTTATATGTTTGCACATGACCTGACTCTGATGACAGACAAGACCTTTGATCTTGCATTATCCAACTTTGAAATGTTCGAAAGGGAAGCGGCACAGTACACCATCCGCAAGCCGATCAATCTGTATGCAGAGTCGTTTATCGATGAGAACGGTGAAATCGACACCGAAAAGCGTGATGCATTCTTTGCTTATCACGATACGATCAAGTCCATCCGCAGCACGGCTTCGCGGGATGAGTGGATCAATACCTCTCTTTACGCAAGCGATGAAGCAGGATACGATATTTCCGATCTCGCAAGAGAGGGAGAAGAGAATTGGGTCAATCCGTACGCGTATAACCTCTACGGGGAGATAGAGGCGGAGATGCCTACCGAGGACGTGCTTGCCGGCTTTGATGAGGAGCAGGTTGCGTATTATGAGGATTTCCTTGCACGTAAAAATGCTGCTCGCGAACAGGCTGAGGCATCGTTTACCTCGCATGATCTGCTGTTGAAAGGCTTTGCCAAGCTGTGCAACGACCATATTGGCTTCCATCCCTGGAGCAAGGAATACAGCGGCGGCATCAGCTGCGGTACCATGGCGATCAGATCCGAATATATGGTGTTTGAAGTGCGCGGTTACAATTCCGATGACGATACCGCAGGCTGGTGGCTGGTCATTAACGACAAGTATTATGAGGTTCTTGAGAGCAGCAATGAAATGCGCGAGGGAGAGGATTACCACTTTGTCGAGCATTATATTCTTGAGGACGGTGTAGAGGTTTATTTCTACTTCAGCGATACCTTGGAAGATAAAATTGAGGTCATCATTCCTTAATTGCCCCCCGATCGGCACACCGATCCAAAATAAATCCCTGAAAAATAGTATTATTCTTTCATGATACATCCCCTTGCAGGTGTGCCTGCGAGGGGATTTTTGGTTATGGTATCAATACAGTTTTTCGTCAGTTAAGTCAGCTGTACGTCTGGAGGACCGGCGTCCTCGACGGCCCATCCGCATGATCACCGGTTGCGTAAACCGTCCATTGCAAACGCATAAGGCTCGTATCTCGGAATGGCCGACCAAGCTCTTGCGACATAGCTGCGTAGCAGGTATGTCATCCTCGAGCAAGCCCCCACTCCCAAGATCCTTCGCTTCGCTCAAGGATGACGGGGAGTGGGGGTGCCGCGAAGGATCTTGCAAGAGCGCGAATGTACCTTTGTGCAAAATCGAATTTTTGTCAAGATCCTTCGCGTCGCAGCCCTGCAAGCTCTGCGCAGCGGAGCGATTTATTCATTAAGCGAAGCGAAGAATCTTGGCAGGGCTGCTCGCTCGAGGATGACAGACAAAAATTCGGGCGACACCCGAGCAGAAAATCGAAGCAACGCTTACAGAATACCGTATTTTTCAAAAAATCCTTGTCTTCCTGTTGACACGTTGCGCTTATAATGTTATAATAATAAATACTATCATTATTATGGGGGCGTGCGGCTATGACATGCCCGAAAGGATTTTGAAATGAACCGTAAGGTTTGCAGATATATCTCATATATTGCTGTGATCGCGCTGCTTTTGTCAGCGCTTTGTTTGCTTTCCGGCTGTGCCGAAAAAATGACCATCGAAGCGGGACAGCGCGTTACGCCCGAGGATCTGACGGGGGATGAAACCGCCACCTTTGGCGCGGATTTTGATCCCGATTGTATCAATCATGCGGGGACGCACACCTTTTCGGTCATCAGCGGCGGCAAGACTGTCAAGGTCAAGCTGACCGTCAAGGATACCGTTGCGCCTACCATGCAAGTGCAAAGGGTATATTGGGCTGTGGGGACAAAGATCCCCGATCCCAAATATTTTGTGCAGTCCACCACCGAGGTGGATACCTATACAGGTGAGTACGTCGGCACGCTGCCAAACTTTGATTCCTACATCGATTACACGGTACAGGTGCAGTATACCGATGCAAGCGGCAATAAATCTCCCGTATACGACGTGGTGCTGACACCCTGTAAGGACGAGGTTCCGCCCACCGTTGACGCACAGGACGTTACCTGCAACGTGGGTGAGGGCATTATCTGGCGCAATCACGTCACACTTTCCGATAACTGCGCGGGAGAAGTCAAGCTGGATGTGGATTCCTCCAAGGTTAACGTCAACCGCGAGGGCTCGTACACCGTGTATTACACCGCCACGGACCTGTCGGGCAACGTGGCAAAGGCCGAGGCGACCGTGCTGGTAATGACCATGACCGTGACCGACGAGATGCTGTATACCGAGATCGATAAGGTCATTTCGCGTATTATCACCAAGGATATGAACAAGATCGAGCAATGCCGCGCGATCTATCAATACGTGCAGGGCAATATCGCTTACGTCAACACCTCGACCAAGGGGGATTGGAAATATGCCGCGTATATGGCGCTGTTCTCCTCGGGTACCGGTGATTGCTACAGCTATTTTGCCGCATCCAAGGCGTTTTTTGAGCGCTTGGGTATTGAAAATATGGACATTCAGCGTCTTCCCGGTTATACCGACAACACCCACTTCTGGAGCCTGGTCAACGTCGGCACGTCCGAAGAGCCTGTGTGGTATCACTACGACAGCACGCGCCTGACCGCGGCCTACAACGTCAGCGGCTGTCTTTTGACCGATGCGCAGGTAACGGCATACGATGCTTGGCGTGCGGGAGATTATTTCCGCATCTATGATAAGACTGCGTATCCTGCAACCTCTACCAAGATTGTAACCGACATCCCGGAGCTCTACCCTTATCTTAAATAAAGGATTTTGATATGCAGACAAATATACTGGAATATCTTGAGTGTACTGTGCAAAGACTGCCCGAAAAGGTTGCGTTTTCGGACGGCACGGACAATATGACCTTTGCAGAGCTTTCGCAAGGCGCGCGCAGCATCGGCTCTTATTTGCTTGAGCACGGACACGGACGCGGATGCGTTGCAGTGCTTATGGACAAGCATCCCGTGCAAATTGCAACGTTTTTCGGCGTACTGTACGCATGCGGATTTTACGTAGCTCCCGATGCTTCTATGCCGCCCAAACGCTTGCAAATGATCATGGATACGGTCAAGCCCCGTATGATCATCTGTGACAAAAAGAATATGGCACTGGCGTATACGCTGGGACTTGACGTGGCACTTTACGACGATATTTACCGCCACCCGGTCAATGATGCGCTGCTGACTTGCGCAAGAGAGGTGCATGTCGACACCGATCCGGCTTACGTGGTGTTCACGTCGGGCTCGACAGGCATTCCCAAGGGCGTTGCCGCCTGCCATCGCTCGGTCATTGATTATACCGAAACGCTTTGCGAGGCGATCGGGTTTGACGAGCATACCGTGTTCGGCAATCAGACCCCCTTGTATTTTGACGCGCCCTTAAAGGAGATCATGCCCACCATCAAGTTCGGTGCTACGGCATATCTGATCCCCAAGCAGCTGTTTATGTTCCCGGTCAAGCTGTGCGACTATCTCAACGAGCATAAGATCAATACGGTCTGTTGGGTGGTGTCCGCGCTGACCATGATATCCTCGCTGGGTGTTTTGGAAAAGAATCCGCCCAAATATCTGGAAACCGTTTGCTTTGGCAGTGAGGTGTTTCCGAAAAAGCAATACGATTTGTGGCGTGCCGCGCTGCCGAACGCGCGCTTCTTCAATCTTTACGGTCCGACCGAGGCGACCGGCATGTCCTGCTACTGGGCTGCAACGCGCGAGCTTGCCGAGGACGAGCCCATCCCCGTGGGCAGGCCCTTCCGCAACACGCGCATTATGCTGATAAACGAGCAGGGAGAAAGAGCAGAGCAGGGCGAGGTTGGCGAGATCTATATCTCGGGTACCTGCGTCACGCTCGGCTATTATAATAACCCCGAAAAGACTGCCGAGGCCTTCGTGCAGAACCCCTTGCAATCGGCCTATCCCGAAACCGTGTACCGCACGGGCGACCTTGGCCGATATAACGAGTACGGTGAGCTGGTGTTTGTGTCGCGCAAGGATTCGCAGATCAAGCATATGGGTCACCGCATCGAGCTTGGTGAGATCGAGGCGGCTGCCGCTACAGTAGAGGGCGTGGGACGTGCGTGCTGCGTCTATCCCGCAGAGCAGAAAAAGATCGTGATGTATTTTTCGGGCAAGATCGAGTCCGCAGCGCTTTCTAAGGAGCTGCGCCTGCTTTTGCCGCGCTATATGCTACCCGGTGCCGTCCACAAGCTGGATGCCATGCCGCTGACCGATAACGGCAAGCTCAACCGCCGTCTGCTTTTGGAGATGGCAAGCGAAAACGACAAGTAAATTTTTGGAGATTGTTATGGAAAAACTGATTGAGATCATGCAAGAGCTGCACCCCGAGATCGACTACGAAACCTATGAGGGTCTGGTCGATAACGGTATTTTGGACTCCTTGGATATCGTGACGCTGGTCACCGACATCAACGATGCCTTTGACGTATCCATTCCCGCTGAGGAGATTTTACCCGAGAATTTCAATTCCGCAAAAGCCCTTTGGGAGCTGATCGAACGCCTGGATACGGTGTAAGGCATGAATTTTGCAACAATTGAATTTCTGCTTTTTCTGCTTGTTCTGCTGGTAGCCTACTACCTTGTGCCAAAGAGGGCGCAATGGGTGGTGCTGCTTGCGGGGAGCACGGTGTTCTATGCCTTTGCGGGCGTGACTTGCTGTCTGTTTTTGCTGGCGGTCATTGCGGTGTCGTATCTTGCCACGCGCCTGATCGGTAAGCGGCAGAGCGCATGTGCCGATTGGCTTGCCGCAAACAAAGAGCTGCCCAAGGAAGAGAGAAAGGCCTATAAAAACAAGAGCAAAAAGGGAAATCTGATGATTGTCTGCGCAGGCATTGCGGTGCTGGCTGCAGCTTTGGTATATGCCAAATTCATTTCGGGCTACTTTGGCTTCAAGTTGACCGATAACGGCATTTCGTTCGGTGCGTACGCGCTGGAGATCATGGGTATCTCGTACTATACCTTTATTGCCATTGGTTACATGCTGGATGTATACCGCGAAAAAGCACCCGTGCAGAAAAATTTTGCCAAGCACGCGCTGTTTGTCGGCTTTTTCCCGCAGCTGGTCATGGGACCCATCAGCAAGTACAGCGACGTGGGTGAGCAGTATTTTGCACCGCACGCACTCGAGGCAAAAAATCTGTATTGCGGTGCCTTGCGCATCGCTTGGGGCTTTTTCAAAAAGCTGGTTGTAGCCGATGCCATCGCGCCCGCAGTCGGTGCGATCGTGGCACAGCAAAAGAGCGGTGTGTTCTTCCTCTTGCTTTGCCTGTTTTATTCGATTCGTATTTACGGTGATTTTACGGGCGGAATCGACATTGTGTTGGGTACTGCCGAAATGCTCGGCATCAAGCTGCCCGAGAACTTCAACAGACCGTTTTCGTCCAAATCCACCGCGGAATACTGGCGTCGCTGGCACATCACCATGGGCGCGTGGTTTACGAATTACATCTTCTATCCCTTGTCCGTAACCAAGAGCATGCAAAAGCTTTCCAAATGGAGCCGTGCGCATCTGGGTACGGCCATCGGCAAGCGCTTGCCTGTGTATATCACCACCATAGTGACCTGGCTAGTCACGGGCCTTTGGCACGGTATTGCATGGAATTTTGTGGTTTGGGCAATGCTGAATTGTCTGGTGCTGTTGGTTTCGCAGGAGCTGGAGCCCCTGTACACCAAATTCCGTACCAAATTCCCTAAACTGCATGCAAGCGCACCCTATCAGACCTTTATGGCGGTACGTACCTTCTGCCTGATGGGGCTGATCCGCGTGTTTGACTGCTACATGAACGTACCCATGACCTTCAACAAGTTTTTCTCGGTGTTCACCACTCCCAACTGGGGCAGATTGTTTGACGGCGGACTTTTCTCGCTCGGTGTCAGCGCAGCCTCATTTTGTGTGATAAGCGTGGGCATTTTGGTCATGTGGGGTGTCAGCCGATTGGGCAAGGACAGACCCTTGCGCGAAAAGCTCTGGGAGCGTCCCTGGCTTGGCAATCTTGCTCTGGTAGCACTGATCTTTGCGATTTTGGTGTTCGGTACGTACGGACTTGGCTATGATGCGTCCGCCTTTATCTATGGCGGCACGTTCAACTAAAGGAGGGCAGACATGAAAAAGAGAATTTTACCTGCCGTCCTGAGCATTATTTTGCTGCTTGCCGCACTGATTTTGATGCAAGCGGTACTGACACCGTCGCGCTACGATAACCGCGAGGGACATCTGCTGTGCGGTTATTATGATACTACCGATGCACACGACGTGATCTTTGTGGGCGACTGCGAGATCTACGAGGGCATCGTACCCGCTGTGCTGTACGAGCAATACGGCATCACCTCTTACGTGCGCGGCTCATCCCAGCAGACCGTGTGGCAATCCTATCATGTGCTGGAAGAGACCCTTGCAAAGGAACCGGACGTCAAGGTGGTCGTGTTCAACGTGCTGGCACTCAAATACGGCGAGACCCCCAGAGAGGAGATCAGCCGTATGACGCTGGAGGATATGCAATGGTCACCCTCCAAGCTTGGCGCGATCAAAGCGTCCATGACAGAGGATGAATCGCTGCTTTCCTATTTTCTGCCGCTGCTGCGCTATCACGACCGTTGGAGCAGTCTGAGTGCAGAGGATCTTGCCCGTGCGTTTGATAAGCACGAGGACATCACCCACCAAGGGTATCTGATGCAAACCGATATCGTGCCCGTGGATCCCACGGATACACGCAAGCCCGATGCGCTGATCGATCCCTCGCTGCCCGCGACCGCCATGGAGTACCTTGATAAAATGAAGGAGCTTTGCGCGCAGCACGGAACGGAGCTTGTGCTGGTCAAAGCCCCCACCAATTCTGTCAAGTATTATTGGTATGACGAGTGGGACGCGCAGATCGTGGACTATGCTGCCAAAAACGAGCTTGCCTATTATAATTTTATAGGCAAGGACGCAGAGCTTGGTCTTGACTGGTCAACCGACACTTATGACGCCGGCCTGCACCTCAACGTGTACGGAGCGGAGAAGTGGACCTTGTCGGTGGGTAAGCTGCTTGTTGAGCAGCATGGCGTGCCAGACAGACGCGGTGATGCAGAAACGGACGCCCTCTGGGAGCAGAGAATACACGATTATCTGAATGAAAAGAAACAAGGAGAAAACGCCCAATGAAAAAAACGAGCTTGATTTTGGCGGCAGTATTGCTGCTGACGCTTTGCTTTGCAGCATGTGATCAGAATAAGGGCGGGGAATATACCTTTGCCTATAACGGGACGTCTGTCCGTATCGGTGACGACGGCAATGCCGTTGCAGCCGCACTTGGCACGTATTCGGATTATATCGAAGAGGACAGCTGCGGCGGTGAGGGGCCCGATAAGACCTTCGTGTATCCCGGCTTCCGCTATGATACGGTCATGACGGGCGGCGTGGATCGCATTGTCAAGATCGTGCTGACCGACGACAGCGTATCTACGCCGCAGGGCATTAAGATCGGTGACGCCAAGAGTGCAGTCATCGCAGCCTATGGTGATGACTACACCGAAACTGCCGACGGCGGCCTTGTATATACCGACGGAAACGCAAAGCTGATGTTCGGCATCCGTGACGGTACGGTTACGGCAATTCATTATATTCAGGCGTAAAGGAAAAGCGGAGAGGCGTGCTTCTCCGCTTTTGTAGTAACTTTGACGGAAACTTTGGGCAGAAATTTTGGCCGAAATCCGTGCAAAACGTCAAAATACTTGTGATTTTCGTCAAAATAGGGCTTGACAATTTAGGCAAAGTGTAGTATAATAGGGAACAATCAAGGAATTTGACGCGTGTTTTTGTGCGTCAATTTGTGCAAATTTTCTGTCGGAGGTGTATATGCCCCGTTTTTTTGTGTCCGAGGATCAGTTTTCGGATGATACCGTGATCCTTACGGGTGAGGATGCGCACCATATCGCAAGATCCTTACGCATGGCTGCGGGCGAGCATATTACCGTGTGCGATCCGTACAGCGTGGAGTTTGATTGCGAGCTGATCTCGTTTGAGCAGGATAAGCGCGTTGTGGCCAGGGTTTTGTCAAGTAAGCCCTCGCAAAGCGAGCCGCCGTACGGTGCGTATTTGTTCCAGGCCTTGCCCAAGGGTGAAAAGTTTGATTCCATCATTCAAAAGGCCGTGGAGTGCGGTGTGCATGAGATCATACCGTTCCAAAGCAGCCGCTGCATTGCAAAAGCAAAGGCGGACGGTGAGGTGGAAAAAACCAAGCGCCGCTGCCGTATCGCAGCAGAAGCAGCAAAGCAAAGCGGACGCGGCAGATTGCCAAAGGTCGTTCCTACGGTTTCCTTTAAGGAAATGCTAAGACAGGCGAGTGCATGCGACGTTTGCCTGTTTTGCTACGAGGGAGAGGGAACAGAGTCGCTGGCAAGCATACTGCAGAGCCGGCAGGTAAAGCAGCTGCTTGCGAAAACCGCATGGCCGAAAATCGCCATCGTGGTTGGCAGTGAGGGAGGCTTTTCCCCCGAGGAGGCAGCCGAGGCTAAGGCAGCAGGCATGCAAATGACCGGACTTGGCAAAAGAATTTTGCGCACCGAAACCGCCGCTCCCTTCGTGCTGTCGTGCCTGGTTTACGGGCTTGAAATGTGAGCGTTCGGCAGGGTTAGCAAAAAAAGGCCGAAAAATTCACCTATTTTTAACAAAAATATGCAAAACACTATTGAAAAATCACAAAAAAGGGTGTATAATATAGGTTAGTATCCACAACACCCCCAAATCAGAAAAAAGAGGAGAAAAAGTTATGTCTAACAGACTGTTCCAAAGTGTAATTCACCAGATGAAGGATGCGATCGATCGCGTGATCGGCGTGATTGACGAAAACGGAGTCATCATTGCGTGTTCCGAGCTTGTCAAGATCGGCGAGATCAAGCAAGGCGTTCGCGATGAGCTTGCATATACCTCCGACGTGGTGACCTCCTCCGGGTATACCTACCGTCCCGTCAGCGGCGGCGTCAAGGCTGAGTATATCGTATTCGTTGAGGGTGAGGATAAGATGGCTGAGAAGATGTCCAAGCTGCTTGCGATCTCTCTTGGCAACATCAAAAACCTGTATGATGAAAAGTACGACAAGGGCTCGTTTATCAAGAACATCATCCTTGATAATATCCTGCCCAGCGATATCTACATCAAATCCAAGGAACTGCATTTCAATACCGAAGAAAGCAGAATCGTCTTTTTGATCAAGTTCTATGGAAAGACCGACATGATGCCCTTCGAAATGCTGCAGAACATGTTCCCGGATAAGTCCAAGGATTACGTGATTTCCGTAGGCGAGCACGACATCGTGCTGGTCAAGGACGTCAAGCCCGGCACCGAGGCAAAGGACGTGGAAAAGATCGCCACCAATATCGCAGACACCCTGTCCGCAGAGTTCTATACCAAGGTAGCAATCGGTATCTCCACCACGGTTGAGAACATCAAGGATCTGGCGCGTGCATACAAGGAAGCACAGGTTGCTCTTGAGGTCGGTAAGGTATTTGAAACCGAAAAGAACATCATCAGCTATGAAAACCTGGGTATCGGCCGTCTGATCTATCAGCTGCCCACCACCCTTTGCGAAATGTTCTTGCAGGAGGTCTTCAAGAAGGGAAGCCTTGAGGCACTTGACCGTGAAACCCTGATGACCATTCAGTGCTTCTTTGAGAACAACCTGAACGTTTCCGAAACCTCCAGAAAGCTGTTCGTACATAGAAATACCCTGGTATACAGATTGGAGAAGATCAGAAAGCTGACCGGTCTTGATCTGCGTGAGTTTGAGCATGCGATCACCTTTAAGGTGGCTCTCATGGTCAGAAAGTACCTCAACTCCAAGCCCTCCAAGTATTGATTTCTAAATACATAGACACTTTGAAATTAAGCGAAACACCGTTAGGCGGTGTTTCGCTTAATTGACGGTTTGGCGCTGTTTATAGATATTTTGCAAACAAAACAATAACGGAGAACGACGAATTTATGAAGAAATTGGTATATACCGTACAAGGGCTGCAGGATGCTGCACAAGAGCAGCTGCTCTGTGAACTTTTGCCCGAGGTGTTGCGTGCTTTTGGCAGTGACGGCAAGATCACAGCCGATGCGCTCAGTGCTTCAATCTCGTTTGGTGTGCCGCGCAACGTTTCGTGTGCTGAGTTGGAGCAAAGCATCAATGCTGCAATTGTTCCGCATGGCATGCAGCTGCTGCCGCCCCCGAACGTACGCTATTATGCATATACTGGGAAAAAGGATAAGACAAAACGTAAGACTGTTTCGGTCAGCGCCTTTGTTACCTCGCTGATCTCGGCAGTTGCCGTTACGCTTGTCATCACCATGCTGCTGACCGCGCTGGTCACGGGTGCTTATTGGGATGCGAAGTATATGGCAGGCCTGCCGGGCATTTCGGGAGACGGGCAGAGCGCTATCGATACCGAAACGCTGGACGTCATTGATTATCTGATCGATAAGTATTCGTACGATGCAGTTGACGACGAGGCATTGATGCAAGCCGTGCTCAAGGCCTATGTGGCCGCAACCGGTGACCTTTACGCGGAGTATTACACGCAAGAGGAATTCGATGCCATGACCAGCGAAAACCAAGGTCAGATGCAAGGCATCGGTGTCAGCGTGGTCAACTCTACGCTGGAGTATAACGGCATGACCTACAGCGTCATTGAGATCATTATGGTCTTCCCGAACTCACCTGCAGAGCGTGCGGGCATTCGTCCGGGCGATATGGTTATCACGGTCAAGCATGAGGGAACCGAGTATTCCATCAGCCAGATCGGCTATACCGCAGCGCTCAACTATCTGCGCGGTGTTTCCGGCACCAAGGCAGAGTTTACCGTCATGCGCAAGAGCGGCGCGGAGTACGAGCCTATCGAGTATTCGGTAACCAGAGAAGCGTACGTCAGCGCTTCGATCACCTCTCGCGTCAGCGAAACCGATCCCTCTGTTGGTATTGTAACGCTTTTGCAGTTTGACCTGACCACGCCCACGCAGTTTGAGGCTGCCGTGGATGAGCTGAAGGGCAAGGGCTGCACCAAATTCGTCTTTGACGTGCGTAATAACCCCGGCGGAGATCTGGAATCGATCAAGGCCGTGCTGAGCTTTTTCCTTGCAGAAAAAGATCTGATCGTCAGCACCAAGGACAAAAACGGTACAGAGGAGTTTGATTACGTGCAGGTCGTCAAGCATCAGGACAAGGCGTATGCGGGCTGTGACGTGACAAAGGAGGACATCGGCAAATATGCCGACCTGACCTTTACCGTGCTGACAAACGGCAATACCGCAAGCGCGGCCGAGCTGTTTACGGCTACCGTACGCGATTACAAGCTGGGGACCATTATAGGACAGACCACTTACGGAAAGGGATGCATGCAATCCATCTTTTCCTTGCAATATTACGGTGTGGAGGGCGGTTTGAAGCTGACCACCAAAATGTATTTCCCGGCAAGCGGACAGGGGTATCACGGTGTGGGTATCACACCCGATATCAGCGTGGAGCTGAGCCCGGAGGCACAGGAATACAATCTGTACGTTTTGCCTGAGGCGCTGGATAACCAGCTGCAAACGGCGATTGATCACATGAATAAATAAATTGATATATAAGGAGAATTGTCATGGCAGCAAAGGAAAAAACTTTGTATACCCAGGAAGGGTACGACGAACTGGAAAAGGAACTGAAATATCTCAGAGTTACCCGCAGAGAAGAGATCAAGGAAGCAATTGCCGTAGCACGCGGCTTTGGTGACCTCTCCGAGAACTCCGAGTACGACGAGGCAAGAAACGAGCAGGCAAAGGTCGAAGCACGCATCAAGGAGCTGGAAATGCTGCTGGAGAATGCAGAGATCATTGACGAATCGAGCATCGATGCAGGCGTTGTCAGCCTTGGCTCTACCGTGAAGGTTTACGACGTGGAGTGGGATGAGGAGCTGACTTACGAGATCGTTGGTTCTAACGAGGCAGATGCACTCAATCACCGCATCTCCGATCAGTCGCCCATCGGCAGCGCAATGATGGGTAAGCACGCAGGTGATACCGTTGACGTACAGACGCCCAACGGCCTGTTGCATTTCAAGGTTTTGCACGTAGAGAGAACCAAGTAAAATAACGACTGCAAAAACGGATCTGACAGACAAGACAGATCCGTTTTGCCGTAAAAGGGGATTAAGAGGACCGATATGAACGAACGAGATAACGAAAAATTGAACAGCACAGAGATCGTGACAGATAACGGCGCGATCAACAAGCTGCAGAATTTCTGGTATCACAACAAGTGGACCGTGATCGTGGTGACCTTCTTCGTTTGCGTGCTGCTTGTCTGCACCGTACAGATGCTTGGCAAGGATAAGTATGACGTGACCGTGCTTTGCGGCACAACGGTACATATGGACGCAGAACAAAGAGCTGCATTTCTTTCAGCGGTACAGAACGTACTGCCCGAGGATTATGACAAAAACGGTGAAAAGTCGGTGGGGATGGTGGATTACCAGGTGTTCTCCGAGGATGAGCTGTACGTAGAGGTCGAAACCGTGATTGACGGTGTGGAGACCACGCTGATCGAGGAACAGGTGGCAGCCTATTGGAACACCGACCAGTTCAACAGCCTCAAGGACGCGGTTGCAAAAACGGGTGAGTACTCGCTGTGTTTTGCAAGCCCTTACGTGTACGAAACGCTGCTTTCCGGTTACGTGGCAGACGGTAAGGCTGTGAGATTGGGAGATACCGATTTCTACCGCTACAACGAGGCAGTGCAGGTGCTGCCCGAGGATACGGTGATCTGCCTGCTTCGTCAGTTTGCAGTAGGGGAGAGCAGTAAGGATGACATATATGAACGGTCGTCTGCACTGTACGACGCGATCATCTCTTACGACGTACAGGAATAAGAAAGAGAACAGCCCCATCGGGCTGAAGAATTAGCGGAATATTAACACGGAGATTGTATCAAAATCAATCTCCGTGTTCGTTCTTCTCACCTAAAAAGATCCCAACCGTAGGGGGCGACGTCCTCTGTCCGAGTGGATACAAAAAACACTCTGTAGGGACAGGCGTCCTCCACTGTCCGCATTGACACAAAGTTACTTGATGTCGGGCGGACAGTCGAGGACGCCTGTCTCTACAACTGTTTTTATGCGTATCTCGGTTTTAATATTTTGACAGAAAAGGGGATGGTTCATCTCCGTTTCTCCGCTAATTCTTCGGCCCGATGGGGATGCTTTTTTGTATGGACGGAAAAATTTTGTGCAGAATAATTGTCAAGGTAAAGAATTGTTCATATAACTTTAAAAAAATCCTGCAACACGGTTGCTATAATGTATGTTGGAATATGTCAAATTCTGTCAAAGGAGGGCGTTTATGAAAAAACTGATCAAATTGGTCACAGGCCGTTTTGTGTGGATCAGTCTGGCGATTCTGCTGCAGCTTGCCTGGACGTTTACTATATTATACTTTTTGAGTTCGCATTATGCACCCGTGTCTGCGTTTCTGACGCTGTGCTCCTTGCTGATGCTAATTCCCATACTGGAAAGGCCTGCTACGCCTGAGGTGAAAATGGCGTGGGCTATTCCGATTTTGCTCTTTCCCGTATTTGGCGGTATTCTGTACCTGATGTCGGGCGCTTCCCGTCCGCGTCGAAAAATGCGTCGTTCGTTGGCAGAGCATAAGGAGCAGGGAAAGGCATATCTTCCGGATGGTGAGGATGCCATTGCGGATATTCGTGCACGCTGTGCCGCCGATGCAGGCCAGTTTGTTTATCTGCAAAAGCAGGGATATCCTTGCTTTCACGGGCAAAGCACACACTTTTATAAAAGCGGAGAACAAGCCTTCCCCGATATGCTCGCAGCACTTGAATCTGCGGAAAAATATATCTTTATCGAGTATTTTATCATCAACCACGGTCGGATGTGGAGCGAAATGCTGGCCATTCTGGAAAGAAAGGCCGCAGCAGGCGTTGAGGTTAAGATCATATACGATGACGTTGGCAGTATGCGCGGTCTGCCGCACGCTTACGATAAGGAGCTGGAAAAGAAGGGGATCGGATGCATCCGCTTCAATCCCTACCGTCCCGTGTATTCCATGATCATGAACAACCGCGATCACCGCAAATTTTTGATCGTGGACGGCAAGGTGGGCTTTACGGGCGGCATCAATATTGCGGATGAGTATATCAATAAGGAAGAGAGATTCGGCTATTGGAAGGACAATGCTGTACGTATTGAGGGGGACGCTGTGCGCGGGATGATGCTGTCTTTTTTGCAGATGTGGAATTCCTGCTGTGCAAAAGAGAAGCAGGCAGACCCCGGTGCGTATCTTACGCCCATGAGCGGCAAAAGCTGCGGCCAAGGGTACGTGATCCCGTATGCCGATGCGCCCGTGGACGCGGAATATCTGGCAGAGAACGTGTATCTCAATATCATCAGTAATGCAACTGAGTATTTGTATATTGCAACACCGTATCTGATCATCGATTCGCAAATGCTCTCTGCCTTGTCGCTTGCCGCCAAGCGCGGTGTGGACGTGCGTATTATATTGCCCGAGATCCCGGATAAAAAGGTGGTCAATCAGGTCACAAAATCGCACTATGCAGTGCTTTTGGAGAGCGGAATCAAGATCTATCAGTATACCCCCGGCTTTATTCACGAAAAGTGTGTGTTGTGTGACGATAAGATTGCCACGGTCGGTACGGTCAATCTGGATTACCGCAGCCTGTATCTGCACTACGAGAACGGCTGTGTGTTCTATGGCGGTGATATTATTGGAGAGATCCGAAGCAATATGGAGGAGAATTTTGCTACGAGCCGACGCATCGTCAGCGTAAATAAGAAGCAAAGATGGCTGATCTCCCGTATTTATTATGCGATCATCCGTCTGCTGGCACCTGTAATGTAACGTAGAATGATAATAGGAAAACCCTTGCTTGCAACAAGGGTTTTCTTCGTTTGTGTATGCCACCGTTTGCAGGGGACAGCGCCTTGACGTCCCGTTCTCAGCACAAATAAATCAGAACACGCTCTCGATCACTTTGGAGGCAAAAGCAGGGGAATAACGCCACCGACTGATGTGATGTGTCTGCTCGGTGTCAACAAAATACCGTAGGCCGGAATGCGCGGCTTCACCGCGGTATGCATCGATCAGTACCAGTTTGATCTTCATGCGCTCGGGCTGAATGCTCTTTATGTAAACGCCCGTGTAACGCCCGATGCATGCCTGCAGACGTGCAATCGCATCGCCGTCAGCATCGGGGCGCAGCTCGGCAAGCCCGGCCAGATTTGGGGCAAGCTCTACGAATACACCGTAACGCTCCACACTGCGGATGATGCCTGCGGCCGTTTGTCCGGCAGAGAACATGGCGGCATTTTGCTCCCATGTGCCAAGCAGCTCGCGTAAGGAGAGTGTAATCCTGCCCGATTCCGGGTCAATGGAGCGCACGACGCAATGCAGCATCATACCGGGGGTGAGCCGATCCGAAGGGTGCGCGATGCGGGAAACCGAAATCCCGTCCAACGGCAGCAGCGCGCAAATGCCGCAGCCCACGTCGGCAAACGCGCCAAAGCGCTCCAGGTGCGTCACGCGCACGGGGATGATATCTCCGGGAATCAGATTCCCCAAGGATTGCAGTGCGCATCTGCGTTGTGCATTTTTACGAGATAGGAGAGCTAAGGGGGCACCACTTCGCGTATACGTGATCTCATTCACCGTAAAGCAAACCGGCTTGCCGACACGGGAGATAATGGCGATATCCTTGACACATTCCCCGTCAGCGGAGAATACCGCTTCTTCCTTGGGTATGATACCGTGCATACAGCCAAGCTCAACGTGCAGATTCATGTCGCGGTCACAGAGTACGGCGTTGGCTTCTAAAATGGTGCCGCTCTCGGCAGCCTTTTCTATTGCGGAGAACGAGGTCAGTGTATCACGGTTCTGCGCCGTAGAGATGCGGCAGCCTTCGGGTAAATACTGATTTTGCATGCTTGTGCTTCCTTTCGTTTTGATCGTTGTTTTCACTATATGCAATAAGGGGGTGCAACATGTCAGAAGCGGCATAAAAAACCCGGATGGCAAAAAAACGGATGAGGCCAAAAAACGCCAAAAAAACGAGAAAACGAGAGCATACTGGTAGCTAAATTAAAATTTTCAAACTTTTTTTCAAAAAGGTATTGACAAGTGCAAAAGGGCATGATATAATATGCCGGTAATGAAAACTATCACTATGTTTTGAAAGGAAAATTAACATGTCCACATTCATGCAGAAGAAAGAAGCTGTAGTTCGTAAGTGGTATGTTCTCGATGCAGCAGGCAAGCCTCTCGGCAAGACCGCTGTTGCAGCTGCAGACCTGCTCCGCGGCAAGAACGACCCTACCTACACCCCCCACGTTGACTGCGGTAACTTCGTTGTTATCATTAACGCAGATAAGGCAGTTCTGACCGGCAAGAAGCTGGAGCAGAAGTACCACTACCACCACTCCGGTTACATCGGCGGTATGAAGTCCATCCAGTACAAGGAACTGATGGCTAAGCGCCCCGAGATGGCTATGGAGCTGGCAGTTAAGGGTATGCTCCCCCACAACACACTCGGCCGCACCGCATTTACCAGACTGAAGGTTTATGCAGGTGAAGCTCACAAGCATCAGGCTCAGCAGCCCGAAGCTTACGAGTTTTAATCGAGAGAAAGGAAGGAGATAACCAATGTATACCAGTGCAAAGCCCTATTTCTACGGAACCGGCAGAAGAAAGAAGTCCATCGCTCGCGTAAGACTGTATCCCGGTACCGGTGTTATCACCATCAATGGTCGTGACATTGACGATTACTTCGGTCTTGAGACCCTGAAGCTGATCGTAAACCAGCCCTTCGGCACCACCGAGACCATGGGCAAGTTCGATATCGTTGCTACCGTTAACGGCGGCGGCATTTCCGGTCAGGCAGGCGCAATCCGTCACGGTGTTGCTCGCGCTCTTCTGAACGTTGACGCAAACTACAGACCCGCTCTCAAGGCAGCAGGTTTCCTGACAAGAGACCCTCGTATGAAGGAAAGAAAGAAGTACGGTCTGAAGGCTGCACGTCGTGCACCCCAGTTCTCGAAGAGATAAAAACAAAAGCCAATATATGGTTGTTCAAAAGCCTCGGTTATCCGGGGCTTTTGTTTTTACCCCGTCTCGAACCGGGGAAGGCAAAGCACTGCTTTGCCTTATCGGGCTAAAAATATGCCACCGGCATATTTTTTTAACGCCCTCACAGTTCTCCAAGAGATAATTTCGACCAAAGGTCGAAACTTGCAAAAAGGTTTTGCATCTGCAGAGCCTTTTTTTGTTATCTCTTGGATGAACTGAGGTGCAATGAAATTCGCTTTTGGCGAGTAAAATATGGCCTTGCCATGTGAAATAGCTGTGCTGTGAAATATTTGTTTTGCCAATATGAAAAAGGCGAATTTCATTTCACATCGACCGAAGGGAGATATTTCACATTCGGTATCAGCCGAATATTTCACTTTTCTCCACCGTCCTATTTACTTTACCCCGTTTTTATGGCATAATCTAACTAATCGATAAACATGTATCTGAGAAGGAGGTCATTAAATGAAAAAGTTAATAGCATTTGCTCTGACATTTATTCTCTTGGTATTGTTAATGGGATGTCAAGAAAACCCATCTCAAAACACGGAAACATCTTCTGATGCTACAAACAAAATACCGAATGTGATGCAGGCGTGGTCTGGCGAATTCTCGGAAGAAGAACTTAAATCCACAATAAATGAATATCAAAAAAGTTATACCAATATTGTTTTGGAAGAAGGCAGTGCATCGAGCGTTTCTTTTGAAACAGATTTTGATGCCTCCTCGTGTTCGGTTATTCGTTTGTCCCGAACCGATGCTACGGACATTGAGATTGAATTGAACGGCTATATTGATTTGTTTGTTGAAACCAATTGCGATGGCAGAACAGTAACGATACCAATCGATTGGTGGTACGCGAGAGAGGATAGCTGGATAAATGATTATCTGGTTTGGTCGTATCTTGTTCGTGTAAAAGATGTCAACGGCAATAGTCACTACTATTATTTCAGAGTTGATTATTCTGCCTATGCACAATAAGAGTTTATCCAATACCATTGCCGTATATGATATAAATAACGAATCCCCGAACCTGATGAAATGGAGGGAAGGCTTATGAAAAAATTGCTGTTATGGATTTTGCTTTTCGCGCTCATTTGCTCTTTTGCCAGCTGTGCCAACGAGCTGCGTGAGCAAGAAGAGACGGATGAGAGCACCGCAGAGCAGCTGCTTGGCACGGAGCAGCAAACACAAATCGAAACCGAAATTGAAACCGAAAGCAGCGGTGATAGCTCCGCGCAAGCTTGGCACACGGAATGCCAATTCTGCGGAGGTCTTGAAGGTGAAAATCGTTGGTTTATCGCAAGGGTGATCGATTCGTACAGCGTCGTACCTGTTGGAACAGATTGCTTTGAGGATGCCGAGGCAGGTGGCGCATGGATAGATCTGAGCTACAGTGGGGAAAACCTGATTGAAAGCCAAGGTATCATGGCAGGGAACGTTGTGCGTGTGACCTACGACGGATACGTTATGGAAACCTATCCCGTGCGGATCGTGCCGACGTCCATTGAAATCGCCCGGGATGCCGAAACGGTACAAGATGGCTTGCATTTGGGAACATATTATCTGCCGTACAAATCCGATCTTGCCGCGATTACCTTTTATGAAAACGGAACGTGCAGTGTTTACTTTTCGGCACAAAGAAAAGAGTCGTATACCCCAAATTATTGGATAGAGGACGGTAAGGTGTATCTGGATATTGAAACTGCCTCCAGTGTACACGTCTTTACCATCTTGGAAAACGCCTTGGTGCTGGATCCCGAGCTGACCACGGCTAATCTGTGGGATACCATGTTGTACTACAGAGGCCCTGTCGCATATTTTCTCCCCGATGCCTCGGAGCAGGATATGCTGGCTACCGTTGTTATGGCGGACAAGGGGCTGCAGAGCATTCCCGAGATTGAAAGAATATACGGAAAATACTCGTACGAGCATTCGACCAATCAGATCCATCAAGTATATGCCTTCAAGATTGACAAAGCTGCGACACAGAGTGCTTGGAGTGACCGCATCATCGGTACAGACCTGACCTTTACCTACGCGGACGGCAGAGAAATGCTTGTTTATACGCAAGGAATGCCCTTGACGCTGAACGAAGCGTACGACAAGGGATATCTCACCCTTGCACAGCTTGAGGAGCTGAACGAGGGGCATAACGATTGCAGCGTTGCGCACAGCTTTGACCAAGGCATCGTAACGGAAGAAGGTGAAGGGGAGATCATTCTGTATACCTGCAAGGCTTGCGGGATAACCGAAACCGTACCGCTGCCTGATGATTTTTCTTTCACGCTGACATATAAATTTGACCTCTCTTACGATTCGACAACGGGGTATTTGGAAAACGGCTATAATTATGATGAGGACAAAAAGTGCGAAACAACGCTGATCTTAGATCATGACGAGCTGATGGATATATACAGGATTCTTTACAATGGAAATCTGCTTGATATCAAAGGGGATTTCCTTGCAACCGATCAATGGGTGCAGCCTTCTTACAGGATAGAGATTTCCTATACCGTAAATGGAGAAACAACCGCTTTTGTTATTGAAGGAGCGTCGCACACAACCTACAGCGAATGGCATACCCGGCCGGAATTTTGCTACGCATACGAAAAGGTGGTCAACGAGTTTATCATCGGCAGCGAGGAATATGGGGCAATGCCGCCCAATCAGAATATGTATTCGTGACAGCGTAGATCCTGTGACAAAAAGCTCTGCTAAGCAGGGCTTTTTGTGTTTTAAACTCGCATGTATAATCGCAAAGGATTACAGGAAACGCATCCCGAGTGTCATCCTGAGCGAAGGAGAGGTTGAGAAGCAACCGAACAGAGTCGAAGTTTGGCGTGTCGAGGATGCAATGTCATTAAGTTAAGAAAGTAACCAAGTTCAGAAATGGACTTG
>JAFTLD010000065.1 GCA_017452945.1 Clostridia bacterium
CAAGCCGTTCTCGTTGACAATTTCAATTTTTCCGCAAACGCGACACGAATAAAACGAATAACCGCCTTTTTCCGCGTTCGGTTGATCGGGATAGTCATGCGGCCCTTGCTCTGCAAGCTGTTCACCGCACTCGGCACAATACTGCACGTGTTGGCAGTCTGCACCGTCAGGCACATGCTCATGCACCTGCTCATTATCATTACAAGCTGCCAGCATACATGCCAAAAGCATGCATGTTAACACTATTTTTTTCATAGTTAGTCAATAGGTACGATGACAGAGCCGTCAGAGCTCATAATTTTGATTTGGCTGCATCCGTCAGTTTCGCAAACATAATAACTATATTTGCCTTTTTCATACGTGGGGGTGTCAGGATAGTCATGATCAGCAAGCGGCTGTTCCTGAATGTTCTCTTTGCCACACTTGGAGCACTTATACTTGATATATCCAGCGCGCTTACAAGTTGAATCTACTTTTGTTATTTCTGAATACTCATGGTCTGTTTCTTGTGTACAGCTATTATCACCATTATTGGACTCATCCAGGTCTTCTTTGTTCTCAGGCATAGACTCAATTTCATCCTTGAATCCCTCCCCCTTGAACTCCCAATCGCCGACAGCATCATAGATCTCCTTGATGCTCTCATGCGTGGGATAAGAATACAGAACCTTTTCTCCGGTGGAGGGATCTATCACCCACAAACCGATATCCTCCGGACCTTTGACACCATGTTCAGAAACAACGACGGAATCCAATCCAAGCTGATTTTCAATGGCATAAAGCTCTGCAAAGTATGTCAAATTCGACAGATACTCAAAATCCGCTGCATCGTTTGCGCGATCAATATAAATAGCAAAGCTTGTCACAGCGACCGCAGCAAGGATCGCCATAATCGCTATTACGACAATCAGTTCGACCAGCGAAAAACCTTTATTATTCTTCATATAAACCTCTCATACTCCAATCGGGGCTGTTGCTCGGCAACAGCCCCTTTTTGCCTATATAGGCTGTTTTGGATCATTGGAATGGGTTTTCCCATTCATCATTCGCCAATCATTGCTGATTAGACGTCATTTCTTCAATTTGGTTGACAGCTTCGCCAAGTTTGAGCAAGCTCACCAGCATTTGGACATACTGTTTTGTCTTTACACGAGTTTCTGTATTGGTTTCACCGCTGACAGTGTAAACTTTACCCGTCTCCGGATTTATTTCTTCAGTAAAGTGATAGATAGAATAAGTCAGATATGCGTGCATACCATACTTGAACTCAGGCGTTTCGATGACTGTTGTACCATCAGACAGGGTAATCACCATTTTCACGATGGTGTCTGCCTTGGCAATATCGCTTGCGGGAACCGGATACATTGCATAGTAGCGATTTTCTTTATCTCCCCTGACATCAATACCCGAGTCAGTATATTCGCCAAGCGAATCACCGTTCTTGTCTGTTACAATAATTTTTGCCGACTTCGGAGTAACACCTGTAGGAAGACCGGTCATTTCAAATTCATAACGCAAACTATACTCTTCCTTGAACTGAACGTTAGCGCCTACCCAAGTAAATTCGATATTGCCATACTGTTCCGATTTACGATCCGGAATATTGGAGCTTGCGAAGCTCTTGATCACCTGATCCGTATAGTTTTGGAAATCCCAATCACTCGGATCTTCATTCTCGAAGTAAACCTGTACAGTCTTACCATAGTTCAGCATTGCAGTAATTGCCTCTTCCTGCGCCTCACCGTCATAATCACCAACGTTTTCCTCAAGATAATTCTCAAGTGCTTGTTCATAAGCAATCAGCACACTGTCAATGGTCTTCACGGGTACTCCGTTGTAACTCACCGTAATCTTAACGTTGTCGCCACCCTGCGTGATCTGTGCTGCAGAGAGATCAATGCTTACAAACCACATCATAAGCGAATCGTCAATCTTTTCCAGCGTCTTCTCTTCACCGCCAAATGTAACGGTAGGCTTATGAGCATCATCAAGAGCATCCACGTAAAGGAACAGGTCAACCGTCATGGTCTTTTCAGAGTTGGCCTGATCGTAACTCACAGACATCATGATCGCACCGTATTTCACGCTGTTTACTTTTGAAACCTCATAAACGGTAAACTCGGTCGTAGTCTCGTCAATCGGAGCCTTGGTCCAAACCTCGTATGCGGGAATGGCTTCGCCATTCTCGGTAAAGCTCCATCCGACGTATTCCAGATCAAGTACGTTAGAAGTAGAGTAGTTCAGCCAGAGGTACTGACCGTAAGTGTAGCCCTTTCTGACAGTCTCATTGCCCCAGCGGTCAACGATGGTCACGTCGTAGGTACGAGCCACAACGTCGTACTTTTCGTCGCATCCGGTGCACTGCTTCCAAGATTCTCTTCTGTCGTAGTATCTTTGCTCGGAGTAGACGTGCTCCCCTGTTGCATCAACGTAGGCATCAACGTAGCTGTGGCCGCATTCCTCGCGCTGACAGGTATGCGTCGTGTAACCCTGCGTCGAGCAGGTCGGATCGGTTACAACAACCTTGTAGTTATGACCGGGAGAAGAAACCACGATCTCAGTTACCTCGGTATTGCCGTTTTCGTCAGAAAAGCTCTTCTGGCATGCAGTACAATACCAATACTCGATGTTTCCGTCCGTGGTACATGTCGGAGAAACAGCCTCAACATGCGTCAGCGTGCCGGCATGGTTAGTAGTGGGGATCTCCACTTCAACTTCAATCTCCACATACTCGTCGCCATCATCCGAGAGCAACCAGCTGTCATAAAATTTAGCCGTATGAACCGCTAATCCGTTTTCGTAACATGTTACAGGCGTAACCGTCTCTTTTGTAACAGTAAAGTTTTTCTCACTGGCCTCTGCTCTCTTATCATGCTTGCCACAGGAGCTTGTGCCAATAACAGTACAAGTTAGGAAATCCTCAGACCACTCAACCTCGACTGTCCACGTGTGCTCACAGATAGTTTCCTTACAAGTATCAATATCACAGATGTTGTCATTATTTTCATCTCTGTGATTGATCGCAGGTTGATTGGGATCCGTTATAGTAACAACATCACCACAACCGCAAGTATAAGTGATATATCCGTTATCATGACATGTGGGAGGCGTGGGCACACCATCATCATAATCATGTCCGGGCGCGGTAAGAGTTGTGGTTTTTTCATCACCGCAAACATCACACGTTTCAACCTTGTAACCATCCTCGGTACAAGTAGCATTTTTACTATCAGTCACTACATAGCTGTGATTGCCTGTTGCAGGATCAACAACACTTTCGCGGCTGAGCTCTGCCCCACATTCCTCAACAGAACAGTAAACTACGCTCTCGTAAGAACCGTCTGCACCACAGGTCGGCGCTACCGGATTCTCACGAATTGCTCCACCGGGAGTGTGCTTTTTCTTTTCAATGGTCTTTGTCTCTCTGCTGATTTCTGTCTGACCACCCTCAGCATCCACACAGCCTGTAACAGTACAGTAATGCACCTCTTCATAAGAGCCTTCTGCATAGCAGGTAGAATCGCGCTTGTTCTCAACTTGCATCGGGCCTTTGGTATGCTCTAACTTCGGAATGGCCTTCTCAACTCTGCTTGTTTCGGCTTTACAAACTGTGCAATAAGTCACTTCATCACGGGAACCCATTTTGAAACAAGTAGCATCCTGAATATTTTCATAAACAGTTTCACCCGGCTCGTGATCAAGTTTCTTAATCTCATTTCGAGTACTGCTAAGCTCTGTTTCACATTCGGTGCAATAAACTACCAAATCATAGTAACCTTCTGCACTACAAGAGGCTTCCACTCTGTTTGCTTCGACAGGCGCGGCAGGATTATGCTCCAGTTTATCATTCTCTTTATAGGTGGAATAATCACAACGAGAACAAGTCACATATGCATCCCAACCAATTGCGGTACAGGTAGCTTCCTTAGCACTATGAGCAACCTCATCATGCCCAAGAGCCCCGATAACCGTATATGTGGTATAGTCGCAACGAGAACAAGTCTGATATGTTTCCCAACCGGATTCGGTGCATGTTGCCGCCTTGCCGTCATGACTGATCGCATCATGCCCCAAAGCACCAATGGCCTTATAGGTGGTATAATTACAACGAGTGCATGTCGCATATGCTTCCCAACCGCCTTCCGTACAGGTTGCTGCCTTGCCTTCATGCTCTACGCGATCGTGCGCATTAGCATCAATGTCCAGCGTTTCATCCTCCACAGTCGTCTCGGTTTGTCCCTGCTCATCCTTGTAATACGTATCGCATCTCTCGCAATACCAGTATTCGTTGTTGCCTTGCGTTGTACATGTTGATTCCACAGCTTCGATATGCTTCATATCATGCCCCAGCGCAGGCTGTAATACCGCCTCTTTTATAGGAACACGACAGTCTGAGCACCATGTACCTCCCACATATCCCTCTGCGGTACACGTGGGGCCTGTATGCTCCATCGGAACCTCAGTATGGGTAGGTGTAGGTCCGGTCAACGCTTGCAAGGTAGTCGGAACCTTTTCAGGCGTAAAAGTAAAATAGTTCTCGCAAACTTTACAGTAATAATGTGCCGCAACGCTCGGTTTCAGTTCTGTTGCAGTATGAACCGCATCCTGAGCAGCAAACGCTTCGTACTCGTGATCCAATGCTTCTGTAATCACATGTCCGCATTTGGTGCAAGTTTGGGGCGTCATACAAGTGGCAGGATCACCGGGAATGTGCTCAGTACAGCCGTAACCGCACGCACACTCACCGTCTGCATTCCAATTGCCATGGTCTGCCGTGGTACCATCTTGCACTGCACCGCACGCGCATTTTTTCCAATGCTGCGTTTCATCATACCCATAAGACGTATACGCATGTGCAGCTTCACTGCCCTTTTCTCCGCAGCCATTGTTACATACATACCAGTGCGTGGTTTCACCCTTTGTCAGAGTAGTGCTCCATGCATGCTCAAGAGCAGAAATCGCTCCACCGCCCGTGGTGTGTCCGCACCCGTTTGCGCAAGTGTATACAGCCTCCTTACCGGGCACCTCACACTGTGCTTCAACCTTTTCGGAGGTCATCTGCATATCATGCCCCAACGCAGAAATCTCTTCATAGGTTGTGTAATCGCATTCCGAGCAATACTCATAAGCATCCCAACCAAATTGGGTACAAGTTGCAGCCTCCGCATCAACCTGTGTCAGGGAGTGCGCTTTCTTATCAACTTCCTCGGTGTAGGTGTGACTATTGTCGTTTTGACAAACGTAAGTCTTTTCTCCCTTTTCGGTACAAGTGGGCGGTGTGGTTACCGTACCAACATAGTTATGCTTCAACGCAGGGATTTCCGTGTAGGTGGTGTAATCACACTTGGTGCAATACTTATAAGCATCCCAACCAACCTCGGTACAAGTGGCAGCCTGAGCACCGACCTGTTCTAAAGCATGCTGTACAGGAAGCGTCTGCGCGTTTTGGGTAGTAGATTGCGTGCAAGCTTGATCTGCAAAGAACTCTCCGCACACCTCACAAGTCCAGTATTCATTATTACCGGTCTCTGTGCAGGTGGGCGCCTTTGCTTCAATCTTACTCGGCTTGTGATTGCCAAACGTACCGACAACCTTCTTGGTATCACTGTACGCACATGTTTCAAACTCACCGCTTGCGGTATAAATCGTATAACTGTTGGTTCGGCAATCGCCTTCCGTGTAAGACGGATCGCTTTCTAAGTCCCCGGATGTCTTTGTGTCCTTACACCGGTTACAATAAATGGTTACCGTGTACTTGGTGCCGTCATCATTGAATTTAACAGTAGCCGTGTAATTGTGTCCGAGAGCATCAACCGTAATGTTTTGTTTGCTGAGTTCAGTTCCGCAAGCAGTACAGTTTACAACTGAATCATAAGAGCCCGGAGCAGTACATGAAGCGGCATTATAATTCTTTTCTGTTGCTGTACCCGAGGTATGCCCCGGTGCGGTAAGTGTCTCGGTATTGGAGTAACCGCAAGCACAGGTAACGGTCTTCCAGCCGTCAACAGTACAAGAAGGAGCTTGACTGTCTGTCTGGGTTTCCGTATGATCGCCTAATACCCATCTGCCATGATCGGCATTGTACGTATAGGTGCCGGTAGTACCAGCAGTGAGATACGATCCGTCAGCATTTCTCAACTTTGCAGTCGAAACTGTAACTGCAGTGTAAGTATCATTATTTTTATATTGATATGTAGTTGCATCTCCGCACGCTTGCAAAAGAATCTTACCACCGTTTAAGCCGCTTATATTAGCATATCTTCCACCTGTGGATTGATAACCGCACACGCTACACGTAAGATTTCCATCTTCATCATTTGCGTAAATACCATCACAAGCAACATACACAACCTTATTCGACGAGTCAAGGGTTCTTCTGTATTTAGTACAATTTTGATCTGCCGAGATAGAGGCCTCTGTCTTACTGGTATACAAATATCCAGCACTTATATCAAATGTTCCCTCAACAATAATTGTGGCATCTGTAAGCTGGCGTACAATCGGTGCAGCCAAATTTCCTTCATGGTTTGAGGCAACATAGTGCAGCGGATTTGTATCACCTTTTCTATTCACGACATTCAAAGTGTCTCCGCTACCGTTTTTTTCTTCCGAGTCATCAAACACATAATATTCTCCGGCCCATTGATCCAGGTCGTATACGTAAATATTTACTCCTGACGACACATTAACAATCGCATCTTTTGCTATCACAAATTCCGAACCGGGGAGAAACACCATGTCTTGAGAAATCGTAGTGGTTCCACTATTTACACTAACCAAAAGATGATTAGAAATAGGTAATACATAATCTCCGGAATTTATCGAAATTCCAGTGGTCGCAGGAATATTCAATGCTGACATAGCCAAATCGCCATTGATATCGATCCGCAGACGATTTTCTTCCTCAATATAGTCTTTAATAATAGTGCCGTTTTTCAGATTAAACATACCGTTTGATCCTATAAAGGCAATTTCGGTTGTTACGACACCATAGAGACTCGTCAAATCCATCGAGGTAACAGCATTTATCGTAGCACCGGCTTCAATGGTCATGGGAACTTCTACGTTTTGAACATAATACTGACTAACGGGGAATACTTTTTGACTGTTTTTCAGCATTCCTAATGATGCCTTACCACCACGCCAATCACGAATTATAAAATCTTCATAAACGGTACTACCATTTTTCGCAAAAACACTACCGGAACCGGTAATATATCCCCACACATAAAGACATCCACCGCTATTAACGGTAATATTACTACCCTCATTCATTTTTACGCAGCCTAACGGCCCAACCGGTCTACCATTATAATACTGTTGTTGACTATGAGAACCGGAAATGCTCATCACACCGTCCACAACAATATTCGAACCTTCCGACAACGTTAATGTTTGATAAAACGAAGGCTTTGTACCACCAGAAATAATTGTGGGACGAGTAGTACATAACGTATTTGCCGAATCATATGGAATCAGAAACGTTACGCCGTCGGGAATCGTATATGTTCCCGAGGGTAGTGTGCCACTACTGATAAGCACAATTGTTTTTATTTTTGCAGACTGATCTGCTGTTGTTATCGCACTGTTCAAATTATCAAAGAGTTCGGAGCCTACCATAAAGTGAGGTGCAGTTGAGTATACAGCCTTGATTGTAGCAGTTACCTTACTAGGCACATAGGCAAATTCAGGATCCCTTGATAAAATTGAATTGTCAGAAGTATCAATCCAAGCAACAAAGTTGTTTTTTGAAGCCGTAAATGTCGCGCCATCACCTGTCATCGAAATAACATCACCGGACGCAACGGCATTTCCACCGGAAGTCACACTCCCCATTGTTGAGTCATACTGTACGGTAATATCAGCAGCATCTATTACCGGTGTATATGAAAAGTCTTTCAATACCAGTTTGTTTTCAGTTGCGTTCTTAGCGGTTGTAATAGTAATGGTTATAGAGTCACCTGCATTCATGGTCTTTCTAAAAGGAGAATCCCAGTTGCTGCTGACACCGTCAATAACTAATTGATTGACAGTTGTCTTCTCCCAAGAAAACTGAATTATTGCTTTTGTATCACCACTGTTCGTCACAGTGATTGTTGCAGTTTTAGCAGAGGCGCCAATGCCAAAAATACCGGCGGAACCTTTTGCGGTAGTTGTAATGACGCCATCTGTCATAGAGGTATTCGTAGCTCCTGCAACACCAACATTAACCCCTTCTACCGGAGTATAATTCCCAGATGTTGCTGCATAAACTTGCAAAGTGGGGAAAACAAGCAAAAGTATCCCCGTCATCAGCACGAGGAAAAGCATGCCTATTTTCTTGCGCATTTTTTTAGTTTGCATGATTTTACCTCCTTAACTCAAATAAAATCATTTTATATCCGTTTCCCGGTGTTGGAGTTCCCCCCAACACCGGGTACTATTAGGGTCAAAGAGAATTAGTTACCGGTTGCCTGGCCAAGCATGCCAACAAGGTCATCGTTTGCAAATCCGTTTACAAGAATATCAGATACAGCACCTTCGTTGCTAGTAACATTATTGTTGATCATGCCCATGGAAGCAAGATAGCCATCCAAATCAGCCTGCGCCTCTCCCTTGCCATTATCATTCTTAATGTAGGCCTTAAATCCTGCATCGTTGTCGATGGCGACCAATACATCCGCGGGATCAGAGGGAACAGTTAAACCGTTTCTCTCTGCATAAGCAGTGTACAATGCATATGCCATAGAAGCCTGTGCCAAACCATTGTTCGAATTGTCCTTAACAGTATCAACAATCTGTGACTTGGAATCGTCTGCACCAAGAACAGTCAAAATATTATCGGATACATTATTCGAATTCTGAGCTGCATTAAGAACCGCATTGTTAGAAATAATTTGGTTGTATGCGTCATTATAGAGCGCAGAACCCTCGGATCTATCTTCGTCAGCCGAATACTTACCCTGAGCTATCAAAAGATCCATTTTTTGGTTAACCATTCCACGAACAGTATTGGCAAACTCTGTCTTCCCTTCAGCAGTGCTTATATCAATACCGAGATTAGCTGCAAGCGCAGCAGCAGCACCGTCGCCATTTAACATTTGATAGAGAGAACTGTCAGTATCAACTTCTGTCAACAAAGAAGATGCCAAGTTACTGACATAGTCAACTTTACCCAGCAAATCTTCAGGCTCCATTTCACCAAAAGCACTTCCCTTCAGTGCCTCAAGTTGTTCACGAGTCACAGTAATCGTACCCTTATCGCCATAGTTCAAGGTGATTTCAGAAGCAGTCGCAAGGTCAACAAATTCGTGCTTGCCAGCGTCAAAAATAAGAGAGGTAATATTGATAAACTTTTCATTCTTCATATCACCGAAGTGCAGAATGAAAGATTCTACAATCTTAGCGTTATCATCACCGTTTACCTTTACATTCTTAACGGTCATGTTTTCCATATCCCACTCAGCAGCTGTAATGTCGCTGATATCAACACCGTTTTCGAGGCAAGCAGCGTTGAGGATATAGTTAATGTTGTTCAGCAGCTCTGCATCCGAAGCTTCGTTTGCCTTCGTAATGAAGTGCGCAAAGGTCGGAATTGCGATAGCCGCGAGGATCGCCATGATCGCGATCACGACGATCAGTTCGACCAGCGAAAAGCCTTTATTGTTTTTCATAATAATCGTTTCTCCTTAAAAATTTGTGTGTATATTTTCGGAACTTGTCCTAAAATATCAAAATTTGTGTTTCTGTTTTACGCAAAACACAGCGAAAACCGCAACGGTCTCCCCCGTTGGGCCTTCGCTGTATCCGTGGGAATCCGTCTATCTACGAATCAGATAGGATTCTCGGGGTATGTAATTTAATTAGGTATGGGGGTGGCAGTGATTGCACCATCAGTTGCAATGGTGATGCTATGTGCCTCATACTTCTTGAAGCTGTAGTCGAAATCAATAACACTGTCAAGAGAATACGTATCAACTGCCTTTTCATCAACTGTTCCGTAAATCACAGTAGTGCCCAGCTTAACTTCTGTAACCGCGCCATCAACGGTGGTGATAGTAATAGCTTCGTTCAGTTCCTTGCCATCTTCGATCAGAGCGAGCTCAAGTGCATACTCAAGATCATTTACAAAGCTCTCATCAGAAGCCTTGTTAGCCTTATCGATAAAGGTTGCGAAAGTGGGAATCGCGACTGCTGCCAGGATCGCCATGATGGCGATCACAACGATGAGTTCTACGAGCGAAAAGCCCTTGTTGTTTTTCATTTTTGAAAATCTCCTTTAAAATAAAATTGTTGTTTTTTCACGGTGACATAATGGGAGTTATGTTGCATAACTATCCCGCTCTGCCTGTGAATACGCCTCATTGTATCATCCGGATTTGAAAAATGCAATAGGCTTTGCACAAAATGCACTTTTTATTACATGAAAAGACAAGATTAGAGCACGACAAAACAACCTTTCGGAACAGCTTTTTTTGTAGCTGCGACGAAAGGCTTTTTGCCGTGCTTTTTTTACTCACATGACAGTATTTCATACACATGACACGCATGCCCGGTTCAAACTTTGCAACATAACTCCCATTATGTGACCGACTCCGATGCGCAGGCATCGGTTTTTTTGTTGCGATTTTGTATTCTGTTATAGGATCAAGTGCATTTTTTGCATCTTTTTCAGGTGCTCCGTGCCTGTTGTGATGATATAGATGCGCGTGGTGTCGATGCTTGCGTGGCCGAGAATGTCCGCAAGCTTGGCAATGTCCTTTTCCATATTATAAAAGATGCGCGCGAACAGATGCCGCAGATTGTGCGGAAACACCTTGCTTGGCAACACGTCGGCTTGCTTGCAAAGGGATTTCATCTGCCTCCATACTTGATTTCGGCTGACAGGCTTACCGCTGCCCGTGACAAAAATGCTCCCCGCATGGATTTTTTGCGTTTTGGCATACCGCACTAACTTTTTCCTGAGTGCCGATACGATCAGAATGCGGCGATTTTTGCCCTTACAGTTCACGGTCGCCTCTCCCCTTTGCACTGCCTCGACTGTGATATACTGCAGCTCGCTGACGCGAATCCCCGTGCCGCAGATGGTCTGCAAAATCAGGCTCAACCGCTCGTTTTTTCGCTGATTTGCCGCAGCGATCAATTGGTAGTATTCATCGCGCGTCAGCTCCTTTTGTTCCTCGCAAAAAATTTGCCTTTGCAAGGCAAACCGCTTTATGACAAGCTCCCCCGCACCGCAAAAACGCAAAAACGCATTGAGCGCGGCAATCATGGAATTGGCGCTTGCCACCGCATAATGCTTGCCAAGGTAGGCTTTGTAGTCAAGGACGGCTTGCTTATCGATCTCGCGATCCCCCACATACGCATAAAACGCACGCACGTCGCGCAAATATTTCTCCACGGTTGCCGCGCTTTTTTCGTTTTCTTTGAGATAGGACGCAAACGCCTGTATCTGATCTCGATCCGTTATCATTCGCTCCATTTTGTCTTCTCCTTTTTTGGTTTTTACTTATATTTTACCAAAAATCCGAATACAATTCATGCAATAACGCATATAGCTCCTTCGCTAATTCACACGTCACGTGTTATATACCAAAAACACCGTCATGGCTAAGATTTACTTGCCTTGACGGTGTTGGTCTTTGTGTTGGTAAGGATCATCATAGGTCGATTATTTTAGTAGGTTTTGATAAGTTTCGACTTGCCAAGAGCTGTGCGCACCCGTTATATCAATGAAAGCCTAAAATCGGGCTTTTTTATGAAAAATTGCACAAAAATACAACAAAATAATAGAGAGGAAACAGGCGGCAGCGAAGTGCCGCTTGTTTCCTCTCTTTTACTAAAAAGCAATTATGACAAATATAGTATTACTTCAGCAGTGAAACCGCGTCGCCGATGGTCTTCTCAAGAGCCTCTCGGCCGTATTTATCGACTTCTGCCTTGTTCTTTTCTCCATGGGTCAGGCAACCTGCACCACCAATACAGCCACCGATACAAGCCATACCCTCAATAAAGTTGCCGTCCAGCACGCCCTTATTGAGCTTGAGCAATGCCATGCGACAGGCTTCAATGCCGTCGCATACTACGGGCTTGATCTCAAAATCGATATTCTGCTCCTTCATTGCCTGGACTGCCGCATCGGTCAAGCCGCCGCTTCTTGCAAAGATACGACCGAAATAGGACGCGTTATCCAGCACGCCCTCCTCAAAGGTAGAAAGATCGAAATCGCGGCTGTCAAAGAGCGCCTGAAGCTCCTCGAAGGTCAGCACGGTATCCACCCAAGGCTTAACCTCCTCAAGCTGTGCCTCCGCTTTTTTTGCAGTACACGGGCCAATGAAGATGACCTTGGCATTGGGTGTCGTTTCCTTGATATATTTTGCAAGTACCGCCATGGGTGACATATTATGTGAAATATGCTCCACAAGGTTCGGGAATTGCGACTTGATGTACTGTACGAAGGCGGGACAGCAGGAGCTGGTCAGAAGTCCCTTTTCGGAAAGCTCCTTTGCTTCTGCCATTGCGACCATATCTGCACCCAGTGCTGCTTCGATAACGTCATGGAATCCCAGCTTTTTCAAGCCCGTGATGACCTGACCGAGTTTCGCGTAAGAGAATTGACTCGAAATGGAGGGGGCAACAACGGCATAAACCTTATAGTTTCCGCCGCGCGTATTGCGCTCGCTCTTCTTGAGAATATCAATGGCGTTGACCATAAAGGACTTGTCCATGATCGCACCGAAGGGACACTGATATACGCAAGCTCCGCATTGAATGCACTTGGAGTTATCGATCTTGGCCGCTTTATGCTCGTTCATTGAAATAGCCTTGACCTTGCAGGCGTTCTGGCAAGGGCGCTTACGGCCAACAATGGCGGTAAAGGGACAGACCTTTGCGCACGCACCGCACTCGCGGCACTTGGATTTATCAATATGTGCGACGTGGTTGGAATCAAAGGAGATCGCGCCGAATTTACATACGTCCTCGCAACGGTGCGCCAAGCATCCGCGGCAAGCATTGGTGACCTCGTATCCTCCAACGGGACACTCATCACAGGCAATGTCAATGACCTCAATGATATTGGGGTTGTTCTTATCACCGCCCATGGCGATCTTGACTCGCTCACCCAGTATTGCTCTTTCTTTGTAGACACAGCAGCGCATGGTCGGTTCGTTGCCCGGTACGATCTGCTTCGGAATATCCATGATGTTCTCAAGCAGCGTATCGTTCCATGCAAGTCTTGCGACCTCTCGCAAAACCTTATATTTCAAATGCTGTACCTTTGTATCAAATTTACGCATATGACGTCTCCTTAAAAATAACTTACCTTAATGCGCTTGCCCATTTTCTTTAAGCAAGCAGATAACTCCTCTACCAAATTCATTTTGATATTGAAGTTGATGGGAAGGTCGGGATTCTGATGGGCGGGGTTTACCGCTCTGCCCACGTAGAAATTGATGTCCGTCGCTTCCTCAAACAAAAGTCGGCTGATCATCGATGCGCCGTCCTTTTGGAAATTCCATTGCTCATACAGCGCATTGTCACCAAGATAATCCTTGGCATACTCGATGACTCTGTTCATGGTGATAACACCCTCGGTGACGAGATCCACTCCCTCAATGGTTGCAATGGGAGGCACGTCGCTGCGCTCAAAGCTCAGCGTTGCCCTGACCGGCTTTCCAAGATATTTGGACGCGATCGACGACGTGGTACCGCCGCAGATAATGTGCTTCCCTTCCTTGGAGAAGAACAGCGACATCATGCGGTTGGCGTCATCACGATTGGAGGGCGGGCCAAACAAAATGTTCATCGGCTCTCTCTTGCGGATCTTGACCACGCAAGCGGTGGTATCGTCACCCGGTTTGTGACCGTAGAGCTTATCGCACTCGTCCACAAGCATGGTAGAAAGGTTCTTGGCCGTATATCCGCCTGCAACCAGTGCTTGCATATATTCGGCAATATCCTCTCTCTTCCAGCCAAAATTGTATTTTCCGCCCATACCTGCGTGGGGACAGCCGTCGCTCATTGCGACAAAGACGTCATCCTCCTGCAGCTTGATGGTGGATTTATAAATTTTCTTACCGCCGATATTCATCTCGGTCTTGGGATAATCGTAAACATGATAATCTCTTATCAGAATGACATGAGGATTATCGTACTGAATGATCTCGGCTATTTGGTTGTGGAGCAAGTGAATAATCGTAAACGTGGAATATGCCACGCCTCGCACCGAGCACACGGGCAAGGTTGCGGCTATGGTAGACACACATTCCTCAATTGGAAGCCCTGCCGCCATCATGGTTGAGATGATCTTGGCGGTCAGAGTAGACAGGATACTCGCCTTGACACCCGAACCAAGACCGTCCGCAAGTACGATCACAGTAGAATTTTCATTTTCCTCTATGACGTCTACATGGTCGCCGCAAAGCTCTTCGCCGACGTGATTGATGCTTTTATATCCGATATCTGCACACAAATCATTCATCGCCGATAGACTCCTTCAATTTTGTCAGAGCAATCTTGGTCTCGGCAGCCGTTTCACCAAGCAGTGATGCGATTTCCTGAACGATTCTCATCTGCTTTTCAACAACGCTGTCCGCTACCTCGACCGTTTGCTTGTTGATCCTTGCCTTCTTTTCCCTGTCTTCTTCCTCATCCGTGATGTCGCGCATAATGCTGATCAGCATACGGGAATCGGGGGCGTAAACAACTGTTTGCTTGATATATCTCTTGTATTCGGGCAGGTAGGTGCGCTGATCGCGAACCATTCTGCCACTGTTCTTGACCTGCATGAATACGGTGGGATCAAGAATACGCACGACGGGCTCACCAAGCACGTCGCTCTCGGAGCGGATATTCATGATCTTGCGGGCGGCAGCGTTGATCTGCTGTACCTCAAGATTTTCATTGAGCACGATCAAGCCGTTGGGCGTATTTTTGACGATGGTGTCCGAGAAGCTCTCCGCCTTGTCCTTGAGGAAAGGCAGGCACATCGAGATTTCTGCCTTACCCTGAATAATGGCGATCGCCTTTTCACGGCAGGAATTATAGCCGCAAGAGCCGCAGTTCAGCTCATCCGCGGGTTTGAACTTGCCCATCTGACGAAGCACCGACATGATCTCGGTCTCTGAGGGAGTCTGCAGCTCATGCGCAATCATGGTAAAGTTCTTTTTCAGCGACATAGGTGCGGGCTGTGCGACCTCAAAATCGCGCTCGCCTGCATACTCTGCAACCGTGATGTAGTCCTTAATGGGAGAAGAGCTGTGGTACTTTTCCATGACGGGGCCACCGATACAGCTGCCCACGCACGCGGACATCTCGATAAAGCACTTGTGAACCTTTCCACTCTCAATATCTTTGAGGGCTGCAATGCAGTTCTCTACCCCATCCAATGCGACGTACGTATAGCCGGGCGCATTCTGTGCCATGGTCTTGAGCACGCCTCCCGTAGTCGGGAAGAAACGGGCGCGGCTTTCGGGAGTGGTATCCATCTCCTGCTCAAGCGAAATACCCTCTGCCCCCAGCCATTTAGTCAGCTCCTCAAAGGTCAGCACCGCGTCAACCAAGCCCTCGTAATACTCTGCCTCGTCCTTTTTAGCTACGCAAGGACCGATAAACACGGTCTTTGCACCGGGATATCTCTTTTTGATATCCGCGCAGTGTGCCTGCATGGGCGACATGACGTCTGCAAGATACTCAAGAGAGGACGGAAAATACTTTTGAATCAGCAAGTTGACCGAGTGGCAGCAGGAGGTAATAATGATATCTCTCTGCTCCTCGCGCAGCATACGCTCATATTCGGTCTTGACGATGGTTGCACCGATCGCGGTCTCTTCAACGTCAAAAAAGCCCAGCTTCTTCAAAGCCTTGCGCATGGATTCTATCCCAACGCCTTCATAGTTTGCTATGAAAGAAGGCGCCAGGCTGACAATAACGGGCGAACCGCTCTGCAAAAGCACTCTTGCCTTTTCCGTGCCATCCACGATCTCCTTTGCGTTCTGCGGACATACGACAAAGCAATGACCGCACAGAATGCACTCATTGCCAATAATATGTGCTTGATTTGCAGAAAAACGAATCGCCTTGACAGGACAGTGACGGATGCATTTATAGCAATTCTTACAGTTTGATTTTTTTAGTGTCAAGCAATTTGCCAGCATAGTTCTCACATCCCTTCGTTTTTGACGGCTTCAAGAATATACTTTCTGAAAAATTCTCTGAAGTTTTCGCGCGTGATACCAACGTGTACGTCGTCGTTGACTTGAACGGTTACGCCGACACGGTTGCACTTCCCGATGCAGAAGCTGCCGGAAAGTACGACGTCATCTTCAATATGATGCTCCTTGATCGCACTCTCAAGCAGCTCTACGATATCCTGTGAACCCTTGAGGTGGCAAGAGGAGCCAACACAGATCTGAACAAACAGCATACTTTATACCTTTGCGAGAATTTCTTTTGCAAAGAAATCGCCCACGTTTTCGGGAGAGACCGAGTGGAAGGAATCGTTTACCGATACGCAAACGCCCTGCTGGCACTTGCCCATGCAGAAGGTGCCGCCAAGCTCCACCTTATCTCCGATTTTATGTTCTGCAATCAGATACTGCAGCTGTTCAACAACCTGACGGGATCCCTTGATATGGCAGGAGCTACCGATACAAACCGTAATTTTAAGCATATTATTTTACCTCTTATTCTCTTATTCAATGTATTTTTAAGGGTAGCGGCGGGAGCCATGCTCCCGCCCTACGTTCATTGGGAAATTATTGATAGTCGACGACGCCGACCCAGCTCAACAGGAACTCGCGCTCCTTTTCGTTGCCCTTGACCGACTGAGAAGCGGCTACGATGGGCATCCACTTCTGTACGTACTGCTTGGCAGTATCGCTCTTCTTGCAGAAGGTGTTCAGGTAAAGCTCTGCACCCTCAATGTCACCGTTGAGCCAGAACAACAGGTATGTGCGCGCTACGTCAGCAGATGCGTTGCCCTGTGTTGCGTGCGACCAGTCAAGGATGTAAGCAGTTCCGTCCTCGGTCACGATCACGTTGGAAGGATGGAAGTCACCGTGGCACACCTTAGCGTGCTTGGGCATGCTCTCCAGACGGGTGTGCAGGTCGTAGCGGGTGGTTGCATCCAGATCGGTCTGCGCGATCTTTCTGCTCATCTTGTCCTTAAGCTTGGTCAGCAGCGGGCAGGTCTTGCTGTGTACAGTCATCTGCAGATCCACCAGCTTTTCAATATAAGCAGCCTTGTTATCGGGATCTTCCTTGATCAGCTGTGTCAGAGTCTTGCCCTTGATATACTCGGAAACGATTGCCCACTTGCCATCGATCATGGTGACCTCGAGGATCTTGGGGATGTTGAGTCCGGTTTCCTCAATTCTCGCCTGGTTGAGTGCCTCGTTGAGTACGTCTGCCTTGGAATATGCTTCATGAAAGACCTTGATGCAACGATCGCCGTCGCGGTAAATGGTCTTGTTATTTCTTACTGCAATTACTCTATCCAGATTCATTATCATTACCTCCTTTAATTAAGCCTTCTTACCCTTGCGGTAAGGTGCCTTGATGGCATCGGGTGCAGTCACGCTCAGATCGGTTGCGGGCATGGGCTGCTCTACGAAGTGGTTACCGTAATATGCGTTGAGATACATCTGCTTGATCTCGCTCATCAGAGGATAACGGGGGTTAGCACCGGTGCACTGGTCGTCAAATGCCTGCTCTACCATCTCGTCAAGGCTTGCAAGGAATACCTGCTCGTCGATACCGTAATCCTTGATGGTTTCCTTGATGCCCACGCGAGCCTTGAGCTGATTGATCGCAGCAATCAGGTTCTCAAGCTTTTCCTCGTTGGTCTTGCCGCCAAGTCCAAGCGCATCAGCAATCTCTGCATAACGAGCAAGGGTGTGAGGATGATCGTACTGGGAGAAGGTACCCATCTTGGCAGGTGCCTCGCTTGCATTGAAGCGAATGACCTCCTCGATCATCAGCGCGTTTGCAACACCGTGAGGCAGGTGGTGGAATGCACCCAGCTTGTGTGCCATGGAGTGACATACGCCCAGGAATGCGTTTGCAAATGCCATACCTGCAATGGTTGCGGCGTTCGCCATCTTCTCTCTTGCCTCAACGTCGGTTTGACCGTTCTCATAAGCGCGAGGCAGATATCTGAAGATATTCTTGAGAGCCTGGAGCGCCAGACCGTCGGTGTAGTCGGTAGCCAGCATTGCTACGTACGCTTCCACTGCGTGAGTGACTGCGTCGATACCCGAAGCAGCGGTCAGGCCACGGGGTGCGGACATGTGATAATCGGTGTCCACGATCGCCATGTTGGGCAGCAGCTCATAGTCTGCAAGAGGATACTTGACACCGGTCTTTTCGTCGGTGATAACCGCGAAAGGAGTGACCTCGGAGCCCGTACCTGCGGAGGTGGGGATTGCAATGAAGTATGCCTTTTCACCCATCTTGGGGAAGGTGTAAATTCTCTTACGGATATCAATGAATCTCATTGCCATATCCATAAAGTCTGCCTCGGGATGCTCGTAGAGTACCCACATGATCTTAGCAGCGTCCATAGCGGAGCCACCGCCCAGCGCGATAATGGTATCAGGCTTGAAGGAGCGCATCTGCTCTGCACCCTCGGTTGCGTTTGCAAGCGTGGGATCGGGCTGCACGTTCCAGAAGCAGGTGTGCTGAATGCCCATCTCGTCCAGCTTATCGGTAATGGGCTTGGTATAGCCGTTTTCATACAGGAAGGTGTCGGTTACGATAAACGCCTTC
>JAFTLD010000066.1 GCA_017452945.1 Clostridia bacterium
AAGTAATGACTACATAGATTCAGTTTGACAATTGAATTAATAAATACAAAAAGAGCTAACAGACTTCAAACAGAAATCTGTTAGCTCAAATTTTTTATTTATGAATAATACTCGAATGTTGCCAAAACGTTGCCACGAGGGTGCTTTGAAACTCAAAAGTCCTTATACCGCAAGGCTTTTCGCCGTTTTTGGCATTATTCCCACTCGATGGTACCCGTAGGCTTGGGAGTCAGGTCGTAGAGCACGCGATTGATGCCTTCTACTTCGTTGGTAATTCTCGCAGTGATCTTGCGCAGCACCGCGTAGGGGATCTCCTCGATGGTGGCGGTCATGGCGTCCTTGGTGTTGACGGCACGGATGATGGCCGGCCAGCCCTCGTAGCGGCTGTCGTCCTTGACGCCTACGCTCTTGATATCGGGAACGGCAATAAAATACTGCCAAACGGTCTCGGCAAGACCTGCGTTGTCAAATTCCTCGCGAAGGATCGCGTCAGCCTCGCGCAGCGCGTGCAGTCTGTCGCGTGTGATGGCGCCAAGGCAACGCACGCCAAGGCCGGGGCCCGGGAAGGGCTGACGGTAAACCATTTTGTGAGGCAGTCCGAGCGCCTCACCAACCACTCTGACCTCGTCCTTAAAGAGCAGCTTGATGGGCTCTACCAGCTCAAACTGCAGATCCTCGGGCAGACCGCCCACGTTGTGGTGCGACTTGACTGCCTTTTTGCCCTCAGCCTGCTTGATGCTCTCAAGAATGTCGGGGTAAATGGTGCCCTGTGCCAGGAAGGAAATGCCTTCTTGCTTGGAGGCTTCTTCTGCAAACACGTTAATAAACTCCGCACCGATGATCTTTCTCTTTTTCTCCGGCTCAGCTACGCCTGCCAGCAGATCCAGAAAACGGTCGGTAGCGTCCACGTAGACCAAGTTTGCATCCAGCTCCTTGCCGAAAATCTCGATAACCTGTTCGCTCTCGCCTTTGCGCATCAGACCGTGGTTGACGTGTACGCAGACCAGCTGCTTGCCGATGGCCTTGATCAGAAGTGCGGCAACGACAGAGCTGTCCACACCGCCGGAGAGTGCCAGCAAAACCTTTTTGTCACCCACTTGTGCGCGCACGGCTGCAACCTGCTCGTCGATAAATGCATTCGCGAGCTCGGGGGTGGTGATGCGAATCATGGATTCGGGACGAATATTGCTCATAAAAAGCCTCCTTGGGATTGATACAAATATATAAGAAAATTTTATCAAAAACGCGGCCAAAAATCAAGGGGTTGCGCCATATTTTTTGCCCGTTCTACACACTTTTTTTCAACACCTCGCGGCCGTCGAAATCAAAAACGGTAAAGGTGCGGTTCTCATAGATCATGTAAGTAGGGGGATTGCCGCCCTTGGGGATGGTTGTTGAGCCGGGATTGAGCAGTACAAGACCGTTTTCTTCACGGCAATCAAGCACGTGCGTGTGACCGTACAGCACCACCGTGCCGGGGGCAAGGTCGGGCAGGTCGTGGTGACCGTGGTGTAGGTACATGACAAGGTCACCGTCGGTGATGGTCTTGCTTGCGGTCAGCACGTCAAAATCCAGCACCATGCCGTCTACCTCGGCATCGCAGTTGCCGCGGACGCAAACAATCTTGTCGGCAATGGCTCCTAGCATGGGGATGACCTTTTTGGGCGCGTATCCGGTGGGCAAATCATTGCGCGGGCCGTGATACAGCACGTCGCCAAGCAGCACAAGGGTGTCGGCACCGCTTTGCGAAAATTTTTCACACAGCTTGGCGCAGGAATCCGCGCTGCCGTGCAGGTCGGATGCGATGAGTAATTTCATTGGTTTTGTTCTCCGTTTTTTGGAAGTTTGGCATATACAATGTGAACGTAGGGGAGGGTATTACCCTCCCGCACGTGATGGGTAAGGGTGGCGTTTGGGGGAATTCGTTCTGAAACCGATTACGTGCGGGCGGATAGTATCCGCCTCTACACGTGTTGTTGATATAGGCGCAGGGTATACAAACGCGTCAACCGCCCTTATTCCTTGACCAACACCTTGGTGATCTCGCAGATATATACGCGGTGGAAGTCGTCGATGGGATAATTTTTGAGCAGCGCGGGATCTAAGAAATTGGCCTTTTTGAGGTCATCCACGTAAAGCTTTTTGCAGATCAGCACCATGCGCGCTTCGGCAAGATAAGGCGTTTCACCGTCAAAGACGGGCGTCAGACCGGTTTCGGTGTATTTGTCGATATCTCTGCCGCTCTTTCTGCCGCAGATTTTTAGTGCGTCGCGCCACTCCTCGTCAAAAAAGGTCAGCGAAAGCGTGTCTGCGCTCTCGCAGAATTCGTACGTGTAGCGCTGCGGACGCACAAAGCAAACAGCGATGGGCTTGTTCCAAAGAATGCCCAAGCAGCCCCAGGAGGCGGTCATGGAGTTGGGCTTACCGTCCTTGGCTGCCGTGATCAGCATCCAATCCTTGTCAATGGCATGGAAAACGTTATCCTTGATCTCGTAAGGGGAAATTTGGCGAAACATGGTGTACCTCCGAAATGATAGTTTCATTATAGTTTATAGAATGGGGAAGACGGATCGGCCGCGCTGATGCTGACCTCTCCTGCATACAATATATGCTGCTGCCCATCGTCAGCGGTCACGATCAGCGCACCGTTTTCTGTGACGTTGCGAGCCGTGGCAGGGTAAGTGCCGTTTCCCGTGATGCAATGCACGCGCACGTCGCGCAGCATAAAGCGTGAGCGGTAGCCGTCCAACCAAAGGGCGTTGTCACCGCTTTGCAGATACGCAATAAGGTGATTGCAGATGCAGAGTGCCAGCTCTTCCGGATCAACGCTTACGTGCAAGCTGTCCGCAATCCTGTCAAGTGTGTCGGGAAAATCCCGCGTGGTCAGATTGATGCCAATACCTATGGCAACCGCCGTGCCGTGCGGTGTGCCGAACGATTCACACAGAATGCCGCAGACCTTTTTGCCGTCCAGATACAGATCGTTTACCCATTTGATCTGCGGGAAAATGCCGCAGAGCTGTTCTATGGCGCAGGCACTCGCCCATGCAGCAGCGCAGGTCAGCCCCGAAAGCGCGGAGATCGGGCGGTCGGGATAGTAAAGGAGGGTCATATAAAGCCCCGTGTCAGCCGGAGAGTAAAAGCTGCGCCCCATGCGCCCGCGTCCTGCGGTTTGCGCGCGTGCCAAAATCAGCGTGCCTTGCCCGTCACCCTCGGCGGCAAGTCGACGCGCCAAGGCGTTGGTGGAATCGACCGTGTCATATTTGTATACGCGCAGCATGTCCGTAGCGCACCTCCTTGGCGTTTGTATTGTCTATGTTATTATTATACCCGCTTTGCGCACGGGTGTCAAGATTTTTCGAAATCCAAGTTTCGCGTTCTCACGCTGTGATGTTTTTTTGAACTTTGTGCGATGACTATTGACTTTTTGGGCATGCGGGTGTATGATAAGGAGGTAATATGTAATGAAAGAGAGAGTATTCATGAAAAAGTATAGGAATATCGCGCTGCTTTGCGGCGTGATGGCAATTTGCATGCTGTTTTGCTCCTGCGGTCAGTTTGGCGGCGGACGCGAGCAGATCGATAACGTGCTGGATAAGATTTTCGGCACCGAAACTGGAACCGAAACCGCAGCCCCCGAAGAGGGCTCGACGACGGGTGACGCGGCACAAGAAATCGTCCGTTACGACTATTTTGGCAACGATATGGCGCAGTTTGTTACGGTTGATAAGGCGCTTTACGCATCCTTCACCGCCAACGTGGGCAGTGACTACGTGCTGACCGACGAGGTGTTCGAGGAGCAGATCCAAAGCATGCTCTATCAGAATGCTACCGCTACCAACGGCACCGAGAAGGTGACCGATCAGGCCATTCGTTTTGGCGACAAGGCCTATATCTACTACCGCGGCGAGGTGGACGGTGAGGAATTTGAGGGCGGCTCCAACATGAGCGACAGCACGCCTTACGCGCTGGGCATCGGCTCCGGCAGCTTTATTCCCGGCTTTGAATCGGGTTTGATCGGTGTTGTCCCCGCAGAGACAAGCAAGGACAATCCTTATCCCGTACACGTAACCTTCCCCGAAAACTATGGCGGAGATCTGTCCGGCAAGGATGCGATCTTTTACGTTGTGGTGGAGTATGTAGTGCAGTATGACGTGCCCGAGTTGACCGATGCGTTTGTCAAGGACACACTTAAGTACGAGCCTGAGGGCGATCTTCCGGATGTGGAGGGCGCTTTGGTTGAGGACTACCTGAAAACCATGCGCAAGGGCATGGAGGAATCTCTTGCCGAGTCTGCTAAGTCCGCTGCTTACAGCATGGTGATGGAGGAACTGACCGAAAAGCTGACCTTCTCCTCTTATCCCGATGGTGAGGTGGATTACTACTACAACTATTACATCGAGGAATTTGAGTATTATTATTCTTACTACAGCTACATGTACGGCTACACCTCGTTGGATGAGTTCGCCATTGACTATATGGGACTTGAAAAGGGTGACGATTGGAAGGCGATCCTGACCGAGGATTGCCGGGATATGGTCAAGAGCAGCATTCTGGTGCATGCCATTGCCGAAAACGAGGGCATTGAAGAGATCACCGATGAGGAATTCCAGGCAGAGCTGGACTATCTGGTGGACTACTACGAGGGTCAGTACACGGCTGAATATATCCGCGAGAATATGGGCGACGATGCTATCAAGGACAGCGCCCTGTATGCAAAGATTATGGAATTCATTCTCGAAAGAACGACCATCACCTACGAATAATGAATAAATTGAATATCAGTATTTCTGTTGAAAAGTAGCTGCAAATATGCACGAAGATATCAAAAAAGGAGGGCTTATGGAAATTAAAAGAGAACGGTATTTGAATCAGCTCATACAGTTCAAATTGTATAGAAAACTGATTTGGAGAGACGATGAAAAACACAAAACACATAGAAGATAAGATTTATAACAAGCAATTTTGGCTTTTTTTGGTCTTAAGCGCTGTTTTATTGTTTTCGGCAATTCTTTGTGCATTTACCGATGACATGGAGATTGCATTGATTATGGCGATTCTCTCTGCGTTGATTGCGATTGGTATCTTTGTTTGCCCGTTTTGCTTTATATTTGACTCAAAGAAATTTACTGTAAAATACTTGGTATGCAAAAAGGTCATTCATTATAGCTCTGTTACAAGCATCATTGAAAGTAAATTGTTTCAGTCATACGAGAATTTTCCCAAATACGAAATGATGTATTTGATGAAATACAAGGGAGAGAGTGTAATCCGACAGGTTAATTTGCCGAGAAATAGAAAAACCAAGAAGATGGTTGAGACTTATTTGAAGTCGAAAATTGTCAAGTAAAGGCTTCGACGCGGTGGCATCATCCAAGGAAGAGTCATGTGATATAACAGAAACAACATTTTATGATTGCAGGGAGGGGAAACCCCTCCCTGCAATCATTCTTTTCGGTTTCTTTTGCAAAAGAGGCGTTTTGCCTCTCATTTTTCGGATCAGAGAAAATTTTGCATGTAAGGGAGGCGTTTTCGCCTCCCGTTTTTTACGCTGCCTTTTGCCTTGGCATTTGCGCTGCGTTCAACATGTTTTCGATAAAAATCCCGTATCCCGTGGTTGGATCACCGATCAGCACGTGGGTGACAGCGCCAACAAGCTTGCCGTTCTGAATGATTGGGCTGCCCGACATGCCTTGCACGATGCCGCCTGTCTTTTCGATCAGCGCGGGATCGGTGATTTTGACCGTAAAGCATTTGGAGCCTGCAGCGGTCTTGTCGATATCCGAGATGCGGATGGTGTACTTACAGGGCTTGCCCGCATCGGTGGTACACAGAATATAGGCCTCTCCCTCGCGGACGTCGTATGCCTTGGCAATGGGCATGGCGGCAGCATCGGTGGCGGGAGCTTTGGCAAAGATGCCGAACACACCGCAATCGGTGTTAGAGAGCAGCGTGCCTGTCTTGGCCGTGCCGAAATACCCCTTGAGCTCGCCCGGCTTGCCCGAAACGCCCTTTTGCACGCCGCTGATGGTCACGTCGTTGACCACCCCGCGCGTCATGCTGACAAGGCTGCCGCTCTCTGCGTCGCAGATGCCGTGTCCAAGACCGCCAAACGCGCCCGTTGCGGGATCAATAAAGGTAACGGTTCCGATACCCGCACCGCTGTCACGCACCCAAAGGCCTGTTTTATAGCGGTTTTCGGAAACCGACTTGGCAGGGGTGAGGGTGGCTTGATAGGATTTACCACCGCGCGTGTAGGTTACGGTCAAGGGAGTGGCGCCGGCTTGTGCGACCATGCTGCCAAACTGTGCAGCATCTACAACCTGCTTGCCGCCAAGCGAGGTGATCACGTCGCGCGTGCGGATTCCGGCCGCATAGGCGGGATTGACCGTGCCGCCTTCGGTATCCACGTCGCAAAAGCCGACCACCAGCACGCCCTCGGTCGAGAACTTGACTCCGAACGGCATACCGCCCGGAATCAGGCGCACGTCGCTTGCCGCGGCAGATGCCGACATGGCAGGCAACGGAGCACCAAGCGCGCTCATGAGCAGCATCAGGGATAGTGCCACCGTAAAAAAGCTCGCGATTTGTTTGCATTTGATTTTCATGGAAATATTCGTCCTTTGTATTGTGAGTGTGGAATGGTTCCGATTTTATCATTCCCAAAGACCCGACAATCATGCTTTGCAATAATTGTTCAAAGGATTGACAATTTGAAAAAATATGATAAAATTAGTTTGAGCGGCAGCGCAATTTTTCATGCCCGGGCAAATCAGGATCGAAAGGAGCAGACTATGGCAGGCAAAGCAAAAAATTCCATAGAACAGGACGCAGTTGCGCGTGCAGATGCCCTGCGGTTTGCAGAAGTTTGCCTTTCGTACGTTTCGCGCGGTGTGCATCTTGAAGATGGAATCGGTACGCTTGCGGAAAAACGCATGCACGCGATCCTGAAGAATTACGTGTGTTCGGACGTGTCCTGCCATGAGATCCGTGTGCTGGATACGCTGCCCGAACAAAAACGTGCGGCAGCGACCAATCATAAGAGTACAAGATACGTTTCGGACGTGCTGCGCGGCAGCAACGTTTGGGAGATCCAGACGGGCAGCTTTTTCCCGCTTCGCGAAAAGATTGCGTGGTACATGCAGCACGCGCCCTATCACGTGACGGTGGTGGTGCCGGTGCCTTACAAAAAGCATTTGAATTGGATCGACACGCAGACGGGGACGGTGCAAAAGCGCTCGGTAAGGCCGCACACCACAAAGCCGACAGCCGTTGCAAGTGAGCTTTACTGGCTGCGCGAGCACCTGCAAAACCCCAAGCTGAGCATTGAGCTCTTATTGCTTGAGGTGGAGGAATACCGATTGCTGGACGGTTACGGCAAGGACAAAAAAGCACGCGCATCCAAATATGAAAAGATTCCGACCGCGCTTTGCGGTACGATCGTTTTGGAAAAAGCAGAGGACTATCGGATGTTTTTGCCGGACGACTTACCAGAGCAGTTCACCGCTTCGCAGTACGCAAAGGCTTCGGGGCAGCGCGGTAGGAATGCCTATTACGCGCTGCACATGCTGGTCGGTGCGGGACTTTTGACCGAGGGCGAGAAGCTCGGCCGCGCACAGAGCTGGGTGCGGATAAGCACGGATTCTCTGTGACAATCGCGATAAATCAAGTACCCCCGACAGACGTTGATGACGTCTGTCGGGGGTACTTTTAGTTACTATGTAAAATTTCTATATTGCCGTCGACAAATCCAACGCCAACGCCTTCTTTGGATTTGAGCAGATCGGCATATTTTCCGCATGATAAATATTGCTTTAATGCATTTACCATATACTCCAAAGCTTCTTCCCACTCACACTCTGTTTCCCAATGATACAGATTCTCTCTTGAGCCAAAATCGGTTACCTCATCACAGGCCCAATCCTCGTCCTCCAAATCAAAGCTTTCCGTTCCTACCAGTTCCATTGCCCAACCACCGTCGCTTTCTTCATAAAGGTTAAAGCAGAAAGCAACAACGTCCGCAGGAACAGCGGCTTCATTGAGTACATGGTCAATCCAATCCGCTACTTGTTTCATAATAACCTATCCTCTTTCATTGCATTGATTTCTGTTTTAATTGCTTGGTGTGTAGTTATATACGATATTTCCCTCGGTCAGCGCCTCGTTGCCGAAGACGATGTCGATCTTTTGGAAATCCTGCTCGCTGCCGTAGTAATAGAAGGTAGCGTTTGTGATCTCACCGCCCTCAAAGGCATACGTGTCGATCTGCTCAAGACTTTTGGGCAGCACGACGCTTTGAATGGCTGCGCACTTGTCAAAGACCTCCTGACCTATATAAGTAACGGAGCTGCCGATCACGACGTGCGTCAGTGCTTTGCAGGACATAAAGGAGTAGGAGCCGATGAATTTTACGTGATCGGGAATGACGATCTCCTTCAGCTTTGCACAGCCGTCAAAGGCATTCTCCCCGATGGATTCCAGCCATTTCGGCAACGCAATGCTCTCAAGCATTTTACAATTTGCAAAAGTGGTGGCACCGATTTTTGTGATACCGTCGCCAAGTCTGATTTCCGAGAGCTTGTAACAATCCGCGAAAGCCGAGAAGCCCAATTCAACAACGTTGTCGGGCAAATAGATGCTTGTGATCAGCGGACACTTGGCAAAGGCGCAATCTCCGATGCTGACCACACCGTCGGGAATGACGATGCCGGGGAGCTTGCTGCAGCCGCAAAAAGCAGAGCCTTCTATGATGCTGAGCGTAGAGGGGAGCTTGACCTCGCTCAAATTCGTGCAATCGCGAAAGGCGGCTACGCCGACGGTTTTGATTCCTTCGTGAAGTGTGATGGAAGTCAGGGACGTGCAGCCTTCAAAGGTATGTGCGGGAATTTCGGTCCAATGCGTGGGGATCTCCAAGTAAGTCAGACGCTTGCAGCCGTAAAACACGCTCTCGCCCATGGTATCAAGTCCTGTGGGAAGAATGACGGTTTCAACGTTTGTGTTGGCGAATGCGCTGCCGCCCAGCGTGACCAAGCCCTGCGGCAGGGTAAGCTCTGCAATTTGGGTGGAGCAGAATGCGGCGCTGCCGATCTCGGTAACCGAGGCAGGGATCTGCACGTCACGCAGCGCAATGCATTTATAAAAGGCGGACTCGCCTATGCGCAGAAGCGTTTGGGGAAGCTCAATATCGGAAAGACTTGTGCAATCCGAAAAGGCAAACGAGGGGATCTCGGTAATGTGCGAGGGGAGCCTGACCTCGTTGATATAGCTGCATCCGTCAAAGGCGTACGTTCCGATGCTTGTAACACTTTCGGGCAGGAGCACGGTTCTGATCATTTTGCAGCCTGAAAATGCGCCAAACCCGATCTCGGTCAAGCCGTCATGAAAGTCAAAGGCTTCAAGCAGCGTGCAATCCTGGAAGGCATAGGACTCGATTTGCGTGACGCCTTGAGGAAGAACGGCCTGCTTGAGCAGCTTGCAGCCCTTGAATGCGTTCGTGCCGATCAAGTAGCTGCCCGTCACGGAATCGACCGAAAAGGTCTCCAGCTTTCTGCAATCGGCAAAGCATTGCTCGGGAATATTGCCGTCCAATGTACCGATACTGACGTTGGTCAGCTTGGTGCAGTCGTAAAACACTTGGATGCCGAGTGATGCGGTGCCGTTTATGCGCACCTCGGAGATCTGTGAATGGGCAAACGCCCCGTTGCCGATCGAGAGGCGGTCGCAGGCAAAGATGAATTCTTCGATTTTTGTGCTTGCAAACGCTCCGCCACCGATCTCGCAAACAGTGTCCGGTAAGGTGACAGAGGTGATGCTTTGGTATTCAAAAGCAGAGCTTGCAATGGCAGTTACGCGATCTCCTTGGGGAGAGATGGGCGGAATGCAGATCGACTGGTCGGCGCAAGTGCCAATGCCGATCACGCTGCACGTACCGTCGTCATGGGATTGATATTCGAGTCCTATGCTGTAGGTAAGCGGTTCTTGCGTATCCGAGACTTGCGTATCCGAGCCTGAGAGCATGTCGTTGATTTCGGGCCAAAGACCGTTCACGTTCTGAAGGTATTGGCAGCTGCAAAGCATGCACGTGCCGAGAAGTAGTGTGAGAATGATAAGCTTTTTCATGATATTCCTCCGAGTTGATACGCTTATTATAGCACAGCAGGGCCACAATGTAAAGCATTTTTTGCGTTTTGCTCATGCACGCCTCCTTTATGGGTTTCATTTTATATAACCGCCTGAATTCTGAATTCGAATTTTTGCAAAAAAATCGCCAAATTTCGAATTCAATGAAATTCTTTCGCAGAGCAAAATTAAAAATAAAAAAGAGTTGACAAAGCAACTCTCGTATGCTATAATAATGACGGGGAGAGCCGATGACGGTTACCTCCCAGCTTAATTAGTTAAAGAGTTAACCGCCTAAGATTGGGAGTCGCAGGCGGTTAATTCTTTTATTATGATTATCGATGTAAGTCAAAAGTGCTATGATGAATGCTGCAAGCAATAACAACAGCTCCCAAGTTACGTACATCTGCATCACCTCCCCTCTCGGGAAGGCAAAAAGAATCTGCGTTCCCGATTCAGGGACGCAACCGCCACCGTATGGCTCTCTCCGGGTACCTTGCGGTACCAAGAGCATTATATCACGCTTTTTGTCGTTGGTCAATATCAAATTGACGAAAATTCGCGTAGTACTCCGTAAACAACGCATGAATTTGCGCTGTATGGTTGACAAACTCCGTAATTGTTGCTATAATAATAAGATGAAACTCGAGGAAAGGAGAGGTGATCATGCATACAAAGCCTTTGACGCCCTGCGTGCCGACGCGGTTTTACGGCTGGTGTCCCGACGGACGCTATTCGCTTTCCGCATCGCTGCAGAATTTGCACGATTGCGGCTTTACCGCAGCCGACGTGTCGCTTGAAAATATCGCACAGCTTGACGACGCCTGGCAAAGCGTACTGTATGCCGCTGCCTCGCGTGCCGCTGCTCTTGATGTGGCGTTGCCCGTGTGCCACCTGCCTTTCTATATGCCTTCTCCCGATGATAAGCCAGCCATGCAGCGCTTTGCGCGTGAGCAGGCAAGGGGAATTGAAGCGGCTGCTATGATGAAAATCCCAATTGCGGTCATTCATCCCATCGCACGCCATTCGGGACGCACGTCCAAGCAGGATTGGTTTGCCGAGAATATCGCCTACCTCTCACCGCTTTGTGCGCTTGCCGCCAAGCGCGGTGTAACGCTTGCGGTGGAAAATATGGCAAGTGTCACGGAAAGCATGTATGATCACCTGTACGGTTGTCGCGCCGTGGAGATCAAGGCCATTGCCAACAAGCTTGGTATTCGCACCTGCTGGGATACGGGGCATGCCCACACAGCGGGGCTTGTGCAATCCCATGAGATCGGGGCGCTTGGCGCTTCGCTTGCCGTCGTGCATTTGCACGACAACCGCGGGGAGGATTCCCACCTTGTTCCCATGACGGGCGAGGTCGATTGGGCTGACGTTGTGCGCGGCCTTTGCAGCGTGGGATATGAGGGCGTGCTTGATTTTGAAACCAAGACCTCGCACCTGCCTATGTATGACAAAGCGCGTGAGCAGTTGGCTGCGGATACGCTGGGTGCCGCGCGTACCATTTTACGCATGATTCAGACAACAAAATAAGGGTGGTACTATACAATGATTTTATATAATTCACTTTCCCATAAAAGAGAAGAGTTTGTTCCCCACGAGCCGGGTAAGGTCAGCATTTATACCTGCGGCCCGACGGTCTATCACTATGCGCACATCGGGAACCTGCGCACCTACATCATGGAGGACGTGCTGGAAAAGTATCTGCGCTATGCGGGATATGACGTCACGCGCGTCATGAACATCACCGACGTCGGCCACTTGACAAGTGATGCGGACGAAGGCGAGGATAAGATGCTCAAGGGCGCAAAGCGCGAGCATAAAACGGTCATGGAGATCGCACAATACTATACGGATGCGTTTTTTGCGGATTGCGAAAAGCTGCGCATCAAGATGCCCGATATCGTACAGCCCGCAACCGGCTGCATTCAGGAATTCATTGATCTTGTGCAGGGACTTTTGGATAAGGGCTACGCATACGAGGCGGGCGGTAATATCTATTTTGACACCGCAAAGCTGGATAAATACTACGTGTTCAACGATTTTTCCGAGGAAGATCTGGCAGAGGGCGTTCGCGAGGGCGTGGAAAAGGATGAGAACAAGAGAAACAAGGCCGATTTCGTGCTTTGGTTCACCAAGTCCAAGTTTGACGACCAGGAGCTGAAATGGGACTCCCCTTGGGGTGTAGGTTATCCCGGCTGGCATATTGAGTGCTCGGGCATTTCCATGAAGTATCTGGGCGAATATCTGGACATCCATTGCGGTGGCATTGATAATGCATTCCCGCACCATACCAACGAGATCGCGCAGAGTGAGGCGTATATCGGTCATAAGTGGTGCAATTACTGGTTCCACGTACTGCACCTGAATACCGACAGCGGCAAGATGAGCAAGTCCTCGGGCGAATTTTTGACAGTATCTCTTCTGGAGAATAAGGGCTACGATCCGCTTGCATACAGACTGTTCTGCCTGCAGTCGCACTACAGAAAGTCGCTTGTGTTCTCTTGGGAGAACTTGGATAATGCTGTGGTTGCTTATGAAAAGCTGATCGCGCGCGTCATGCAGCTCTCGACCGAGGGTGAGGTGGATGCCGAGGCGTTTGCTGCGGGTAAGGCAAACTTTGTCAAGGCGCTGGACAACGATCTGAATACCTCGCTGGCCATTACCGCAGTTTACGACGTACTCAAGGCAAAGTACAATGATGCCACCAAGCGCGCGTTGCTGAACGATTTTGACGCAGTTCTGTCGCTGGAGCTGGTGCAGACTGCCGATAAGCGCCGCGCAGAGAAGGAAGAGGCTGAAAGAGCGGCGCGTGAGGAAGCCATGAAGGATCCCTTTGTTGCCGAGATCCTTTCGCTGATCGATCAGAGAGCGGCTGCCAAGAAGGCCAAGGATTTTGCCGAGGCTGACCGCATCCGTCAGTATCTGCTCTCCAAGGGCGTGACGCTGATCGACTCTCGCGAGGGAACTACCTACCAAATCAATAAATAAGAAAGCTTAAGAAATATGGAAAACAACGCAAAAAAGACCACCAAGGAAGCGATCCTGTACCTTGTGTTTGGCGTGCTGACCACGCTTGTCAGCTGGGTGGTGCGATTTGGCATCCTCTGGCCGGGCAAGGCGATCTTTGCCATTGAGGACGAGCTGAGTCTGCAATATACCGTGCTGTTCACGGTTGCCAGCGTCATTTCCTGGATCTGCGCCGTGCTGTTCGCGTTCTTTACCAACCGCGCGTTTGTGTTCAAGGATGCGGATAAAAAAGCCAATATCTGGGTGCAGATGGCCGAGTTTTTCGGCGGCAGACTTGCCACCTTCGTGCTGTTTGAGTGGCTGCTCAATTTGGGTGTGGTTTTGCTGCTGGGCGCGATTTTGCCGGAGCAGATGGAATTTCTGACCGTGGATATTTCCCAATATCGCAGCGCAGGCATTGAAGTCGTTGCCATGGGCGTGGCTTCGGTGGCCAATATCGTCGCAAATTATCTGATCGGTAAGTTTTTGGTGTTCAGAAAAGCAAAGGATCAGGGCTCTTCCGAAAACTGATCGCGAAAGCCCTCGGATCCTGCTCCCGATTCGACTTTGACAACCGCGTTCATACAAGAAAAAGGATTTTTCAAAACAAATCTGACGCAAAAAGAGGAATGATTGTATGAAAAAGAACAAAGGCTTCTCCCTTGTGGAACTGATTGTTGTGATTGCGATTATGGCAATTCTTGCTGCCGTCGCGATTCCAACCTTCTCCATGTTCATCCGAAAAGCACAAGAGGCGTCGGATCTTGCGTACATGAGGGGAGTGGAAAGAATCATCAAGTTGGCCTATGCGGATTATCCGGATGTAAAGATCGATCATGTATACGTGTATGTCGATCCCGAAACCAACAAGGCCGTTTGGATCGAATACGAGTTGGATATCGAAGTGTATGCCGATGAGGTGCGTAATCCAAACGTCGAGCATGAAGTTGAAGAGGAAGATCAGGATCAAGGGGACGATAACAGAGATGACATCATCGTCGAGTCCATTGATTGGGATTATCAGTTCAAGGCGTTTGATTTGAACGAGGATAACCAAAAGTGGGCGGAAGACCATTGGCAATTTTTCATTAACGATAATACTAACAATGATTATGCGGGCAACGACGATGCGGACACTCCCGGTAGCGGAACCAATGCAGGAGATAATGACTTGATCATCGATGATGAAGAAGGAAATGCTGTCGGTGGTGGAAATAATGACGAAAACGGCAACGGGGACAGCTTCGATTGGATCATTGGCGACGATTTGGCAGGCCCGTAACTGAAATACAATGATCAAAGGCGAGCCAAAAAGCTTGCCTTTGATGCTTTATGGCTGCAAATCCGACAATTTCTGTTGACAGACTTCGGGGAATATGATAAAATGCAATCGTAATCAACAGCGCAATCATCCGGATTCCCACGGATACAGCGAAACCCCAACGGGAAGATCCGTTTGGGTTTTTGTTTTTTGTGCGTTGAGCGAAATATTACAAAAAAAGAGGCAAATATGGATTTCAAAGACGTTATCAAGGTCATATTACGAAGGATCAGGCTGATCATCATTTTTGCTGTGGTGGCAGTGATGCTTGCGTCCTGCTTCGTTTTTGTGCTGCAAACGCCGCGATATGCTTCACAGGCGACGCTGTATTTGCTGGATACGGATGCTTTGCCAAGCCAGGATGATATCCTACATGCGGAAAAGATGATGGGTGACTACGTTCTGCTGGCCTCGAGCGTTGCCGTGCGGGAGCAGGCTGCACAGATTTTGGGCAAGGAATCGATAGAGGAATACGACGTAACGGTGACTGCCGACAAAGAAGCGCACGCCATTTACGTGTCGGCTACGGCGGATGATCCCGATACGGCCGCAAACGTGGCAAATGCATATGCGCAATGCGCGATTGACTATTTGCAAAAAACGGTGCATGCCGATATTTCGGTGACTGAGCAGGCGCGCCCTGCGGACAAGGCTGTCAATGCCGACGGCAGGCTGCGCACGGTGGTGCTTTCAGGCTTGATCGGTTTGGCTTTGGGCGTGATGATCGCCTTGGTGGTTGAAATGTTTGATGATACCGTTCGTTCGGCAGACGATCTTGCCGATGCGATGGGTGTGCCTGTATTGGCTGAGCTGTCTATGGCCGGTACAAAAAAGAAGACGGATCAGAGTGCTGTGCAAAATGGTATCAGTACGCTGATGAGTAATATTTTGTTTGCCTCCAAGTCCGCAGAAAGGCCGATTCGCTCGGTGGTTATAAGCAGTGCGACCTCAGGGAAAGGCAAAATCAGCATGGTGGCTATGTTTGGTAAGGCAATGGCCAAGGCTGGCAAGCGCGTGCTTTTGGTGGATTGCGATCTTCGAAATCCTACGCTGCGGCAAGCGCTGCAGCTGCCAAAGGGTAGAGGATATCTCGGATATCTGCAGGGTGAATACGCGCTTGATCAGGCCGTGGTACCTGTCGAGGCCGAGAATCTGTTTCTGCTGGATGCGGGGGCAGACGTTTCGGATCCCGCGCAGATTTTGGGCCGGCAAGAATTCCGGAACATGGCAGACGCATTGGTTCAAAGCTATGATTTTGTTATTTTTGATACGCCGCCGCTTGGTGCGTGCATCGATGCTGCTTTGCTTTCCGCCAGTGCGGACGGAACGGTGCTGGCGGTACCTGCGGGGACTGTGACAAAGCCCCTTTTGCGCAAGGTACAGGATCAGCTCAATAAAGCCAACGCCAATCTGCTTGGCGCGGTGATCTGCTATGTCGGCAAGAGGTGATCGGCTATGACCCAAATGAAGCGATTGCTCCGCCGAATCTATGCTCTGCCGATCGATCTGCTTTTGCTGGAGCTTAGTTTGCTTTTATCCTTGGCTTTGCGGTTGGATTTCGGATCCGAGGAGCGTATGAGCGTTTTTTGTCTGCCTCTTGTCATTGCTGCTGCTCTGATCCCTGTTTTATACTGCGTTTTATATTTCGCATTTGGCATGCACCGCGTGATTTGGCAGTATGCCAATTTGCGTGACGTGCTGCGTTTGTGCTTATTGGTCAGCGTGGTGGTCATGTTGACTATGGGCATGCAGGCCATGCTTAACGAGCTTCCCATGGCTTTTCCTGCTTGGAAGCTGCGCCCCGGTCTCTACCGTTTGCCTTGGGGGATGTACCCGATCTGTATCTGTGTGAGTGCGATGGCTTTGACCGTGCGTTATATGGTGCAGCGAACCGTTGCCAAGAGAATGCACAAGCATAAGAGCACGAACAGGGAAATGCAGACAGGGCGCATGATGATCATCGGTGCAGGTATGGCCGCCCATCAGTTGATCCGCAGCTTGCATGAGGTATCACCCAAGGGGGATTTTGAGATCATATGTGCGCTGGATGATGATCCGGGGCGCATGGGGGCTAAGATCAACGGTGTGCCTGTCGTGGGCAAGGTGGACGCGGTGGCGGAGCTGGCCGAAAAGTATGACATTGATACCATCGTATTCGCCATTCCGTCCTGTCCCCGCGCCCGAAAAGCAGAAATTTTGAGCATGTGCACCGATACGGGCTGCCGTGTGCGTACCGTACCTGCGGTAGAGGAGTTGGTGGATTGCCGTCTGCGTCCCGAGGACGTGCGCAACGTCCATATAGAGGATCTTTTGGAGCGTGAGCCTGTATGTATTGACGCGAACAGTATTTCGGAGTATCTGTATGATAAAACCGTACTTGTCACGGGTGGCGGCGGTTCGATCGGCAGCGAGCTTTGCAAGCAGATCGCTGCGCACAGGCCGCGCTGTCTGATCATGCTGGATATTTGCGAAAACAACGTCTACGAGCTGCAGAATGAGCTGCGTGCGACCTATCCCGCACTCAACCAGGTTGTTTTGATCGGCTCTGTGCGCGACCGCGCGCGTATACGCAGCATTTTCGCACGCTATCGTCCTGAGGTGATTTATCATGCGGCTGCGCATAAGCACGTGCCGCTGATGGAGGACAGCCCCGCAGAGGCAGTCAAGAACAATATTTTCGGAACCTTGGAGACCGTGCAAGCCGCGCACGAATACGGTGCACAGCGGTTTGTCATGATCTCGACCGACAAAGCGGTCAATCCTACCAACGTTATGGGGGCTTGCAAGCGCGTGTGCGAGAGGATCATTCAGTACTACAACAAAATCAGCAAAACGCAGTTTACTGCGGTGCGATTTGGCAACGTGCTGGGCTCAAACGGCAGCGTGGTACCGCTTTTCAAAAAGCAGATTGAAATGGGCGGACCCGTTACGGTCACCCACCCCGATATCGTGCGCTATTTTATGACCATTCCCGAAGCCGTGTCTCTTGTGCTGCAGGCCGGTGCGATGGCAGAGCAGGGCGGTATTCTGATTCTGGATATGGGGCAGCCGGTGCGCATTCGCGATATGGCTTACAGGTTGATCCGTTTGTCGGGGTACGTGCCCGAAAAGGACATCAAGGTGGTATATACCGGTCTGCGCCCGGGGGAAAAGATCTTTGAGGAGCTTGTAGATCGGGAAGAAACCATGCTTTCCGGTGCGAACAGTCTGATCCACGTAGGCAAGGAGGCAGATCTGCCGGCAGATTTTATGGACCGTCTGGAAGGATTAAGGGCTGCGATTGCCGATGAGGATGCCGACGTGCGAGCGTTGCTTTGCAGGATCGTACCCACATATATGCCAAATGGTTTGCCGAACGATGATCGGGGAGAAAAATAATATTCGGAGCTGTGTCAAGCGGTTGATACAGCTCCTTTTTGTAAAAAGAAAACCACGCGATAGTCGCGTGGTTCAAAAGAGGCTCTGCCGATGAGAGGAAATCCTCCAAATATGGTATAATTAGTTTGACCTGCCAGTCAAAGTAAAAAAACATATTTGGAGGATTTATCTATGA
>JAFTLD010000067.1 GCA_017452945.1 Clostridia bacterium
AATTATTCAGCCTCGGGAGCACCAACAGGGCATACGTCAGCGCAGCTGCCGCAACCGATGCAAGCATCAGCGTCGATCTCGTACTTGCCGTCGCCTTCCTTAATAGCGCTGGTGGGGCATTCCTCAGCACATGCGCCGCAGGAGATGCAATCGTCATTAATCTTGTAAGCCATGATAAATTCCTCCGTTTGAGTTTTTTGGTTGTACACATACATTTTATCACAAATGTACGGAAATGCAATAGCTTTTTGCAAAAAAATCAAAAATAATTTGCACAAATTTATTCCTCGTCATCCTCATCATTGCGGCGATTGGGGCGAGAGAGTACCTTGACCTGGTCGCGGTGGATGGAAATGGGCGCACCGTCGGTGTCCTTGAGCTTGACCTTGAGCAGTCCGCGCAAGGGGGATGTCTCCACGACCGTACCCACACCGTCGGGCGTTTTGACCACGCTGTCCACGGGAGGGGTGAGCTTGATCTCCTCAACGTAAGCCTCGTGCTCGTAACGCAAGCAGCACATCAGTCTGCCGCAAACGCCCGAGATCTTGCTGGAGTTGAGCGAGAGGCTTTGCTCCTTGGCCATCTTGATCGAAACCTGGCCGAAGTCGGAAAGGAAGGTGGCACAGCAAAGAGGTCTGCCGCAAGCACCCAGACCGCCCATGAGCTTGGCTTCATCACGGATACCGATCTGTCGCAGCTCGATGCGGGTGCGGAACACGCTTGCCAGATCCTTGACCAGCTCGCGGAAGTCTACTCTGCCTGCAGAGGTAAAGTAGAACAGCAGCTTGGAATTGTCAAAGGTATACTGCGCCTCAACCAGCTTCATATCCAGACCGTGCTGTGCGATTTTTTCATAACAGATGCGGAATGCCTCGGTCTCCTTGGCCTTGTTTTCCGCGTTGTGCTTTTTGTCCTCGGGGGTAGCGCGACGCATGACCTCCTTGAGAGGCTTGATGATCTCGCTGTCGCGCACCTGACGGTTGGCTACCCAAACGGTGCCGTACTCCGGGCCGCGCGCGGTTTCTACGATGACCGCATCGCCTTTGGAAAACAGGATCGCACCGGGGGCGAAGTAATATACCTTGCCCTCTTCCTTGAAGCGCACGCCGACCACCTCGGTCAGCTCCTCATCGGGCGCGTAAACGGGGGTGGAGTGCGTGGGAACGCTTTCCAAAATAGATGCGTCAGCCAAGGGAAGTACCTCTTCCTTGACGGGGGCTTGCTGTGCGCGCTTGGAGTTCTGCACGATCTGCTTGATCTCCGAGATCGAAATATCCGCGGGCATCTTGAGAGCGGAGTCCTGTTCGGGCATTTCCGGTGTCAGTTTTTCCTTATCGCGGCCTTTATTTCTGTTTCTGGATCTTTTTTTGTTTCCTTCAGCTTTGCTTTCGGGAGCGGGCTGCTGTTTAGGCTGATTCTGCGCAGCTTGCTGTTTGGGTTGATTCTGTGCAGCCTGCTGCTTTGGCTTCTGCTGCTTGGGCTGTCCTTGATTTTGCTGCTTTTCGGACGGCTTCTGCTGTTGCTTAGGCTGTGCCTGAGCTTGTGTTTGCGCCTGCGCTTGCGCAACCTGTTCCTTTTGCTCGGGCTTTTTTTTCGGGCGGTGATGGTGATGCGGACGGTGTTTGGTTCCGCCCTTGCCCGTGCCTGCCTCGGGCGCTTTATTGTTTTGCTGATTGTTTTCCATATATACTACCTCTTGTGTTGATCAAAGTATGCCTGCCCGGATCGCCATATCGCAAAGAGAAATCTTTACGTTGGCGTTTCGAATGGCAATGCTGTTGTATGCGGCATCCACTGCCTCCAAAAGGCGCAGCAGATCCTGCATGGTATAGCGCAGGGAACACGCAACCGCTGCCTCCCGGTCGGTGAAAAAGCACAGGGAAACCGTTGCGGGGTCACATTTGCGTACCGCAATCAGGTCGCGCAAAGCGCGCATGAGCGTTTGCAGCTTGTAGGCCACCTCGTCACGCTTGAGCTCTCCCTTGCCGTCCTCACGGCGAATGCCGAAGGGGACGAGCGCACGCAAGGTATGCTCACCCTTGGCGGGAGCAGCATCCAAAAAGTCCATTGCGGCCTGTCTTGCTGCCAGGATGGGTGCGCTTTCCTTGGGGGAAAGCAGATCCAGTGCCTTGCCTATGCTGCCGTCCGCGGCCATCATGACCTGCTCCAAGGCTTGTCCTGTGGCGTTGCCCTTGCTTTTGGGAGCAAACTGCGCGATATACGTGGTAATGGTGTCGGTCGGCAAAGGCTGCAGCCTGTAGATAGGGGCGCGGGAACGAATGGTTTCGAGCATGTTGCCCGCGTCCTCGCACAGCAGCAAAAACAGCACGTATGCGGGGGGCTCCTCCAACGTCAGCAGCAGGGCATTTTGCGCCTGCACGTTCATGGTGTGCGCGTCTTCAATGATATAGACCTTGGTATCAAGATCGTTAGGCTGTGTGAGCACGTCCGATCGCAAATGACGTACGGCATCCACCGTGATCTGGGCTTTGCCCTTTTCGCGTCCCAGCGTGATCACGTCGGGCGATTTGCCTTCCAAGATCTTTTGGCAGTTTTTGCACGCTCCGCAGGGGAGGGGAAGATCGGGATCGTCCTTACAAAGGCAACTCTGCGCGGCTGCGATCTGCAAAGCCAGCGTGTGCTTGCCCATGCCGTAGCGCCCTTCCAGAATATATGCGTGCGAAAGCCTGTGCGTCATGATATCGTTTCCAATACGCTCACGCAGGGCATCGTTGCCCCACAGGCGCGGTAACATCTGTTTCATCGCAAACCTCCGCATACAAAAATCCACCTTACAGTATAACAGATAAATCCGGATTTGTCAAGAAGAAAAAGTTAGTTTGTGTCAAGACGGACAACATCCTGAAAAACCGCCACCGATCGCTCGGTGGCGGTTGGGAAGTATTGATTTTTCGTTATTTTCTCTTTCTCTTGACGCAGACCACGATACCCGTGATGACGGTAGCCAAGGGAAGCAGGACAATGGCAAAGGCTGCAATGCCGATCAGCCAGCCCCAGTGCATATTCATGGTGCCGCCAAGATCAATGGCGGGGATATCGGTATAGGAAGAATTAAAGGTTTGTGTACCGCCTGTATAATCCACAGCAGCGTAAAGGAAACCGTAGTTGTAGGGGTAAAGCTCTTCCGCGATCTCTTGGTTGTAGCTGTCGGCAAAGCCAAACCAAACGACGCTGCCTGTCTTATCTGCCGTGGTAATCGTGGCGCTGACTGCCATGTTATAGGTAGCAGCGGTGGGATCGGTGGAGAGATAACCCTTATCCGAGGTGGTGGCGATGGGCTTGACCGTCACGCCTGCGGTTTCGGTGATGGTAATGGGGTGCGCACCGATGATCAGCATCTGATAGTTTCTTGCGTTTTGGCTGTAGGATTCGTACATTTGCTGATAGTACTGTGCGTATGCCTGATACATGGAGTTGCCGGTTTGCTGATATTGCTGGTATGCTGCCATGTACATCGAGTAGATCTCATTGAGCATAGCCATGTGAATGATTTCGTCAGCGGTTGCAACCAATTCGTGCTTGCTGTCGGGCAGCAGGTACAGATAATCGTCGGGATAGGTCTCGGCCTCGGTGGAGCTTTCCTTTTCGCTCTCAGCTTCGGTGGATTCCTCTGCCTGTGCTTCGGCATCCGCCTCGGTTTCGGCTTCGGTTTCCTTTTCGGTCGTGCTTTCACCTCCGCCCGCATTGGGATCGTAATGCAGGGAATCGTCCAGCACGATGGCGTTGGTTGCGCCAAGACCGTAAGAGCCCATCAGCGACATCAGATTGGGCAGGTCAGCAGCACCCGGCGTGGTGTTGAGAATGAGCGAACCGCCTTCTGCAATAAAGTCTGCAAGCAGTGTCTTTTCCGCAGCGGTAATATCTGTCTTGGGATCGTTGAGTACAAGCGTTGCGGCATTGTCGGGAATGCTGCCGACAGTATCCAGATTGAGCAGGAAATAGCGAATGTTGAGGTCATCGAGATACATTTTGGTAAAGTTCTCGGAAAGCTCAGCTTCACCGTGGCCTGACAGGATGTAGGTGGTGGGAATGTCCTCGGTGGTCACGTAGTCAACCGAGGCGGAGATCATAGCATCGGCATACCAGTGACGGTTATAGCCTTCGAGAATCTCGGAATAAACACTGTAGAAGTTATTGATGCCATAGTACTGTGCGATTGCCTGGTCTGCATATGTGATGGCAGCGTCCTGTCCGTACATCTGACTGTAGCTTTCTGCTACGCTCGTCCATGCGCTGTAAACGGTATACAGGTCGGCATAGGATAAAAGCTCGTCATCCTCGGGGAAGGCATATTTGAACAGCTCGTCATACGAAATGACGTCGGATCTTTCCGGCCCTTCAATGATCAGGCTGGAACCAATCAGGGCGGCTGATGTATACTGAGAAATAAAATCTTGGTCATCCATATCTACGTATACGATGGAGAGATGATCGCTCAGCCGTGCATATCTGTCCAGCATGACGCGGAACTTGGCAGCACACTGGTAGTCATAGGTCATATCGGGATCATAGACGTAATAGATCGTGACATCGGTGTCGAGGTTTTTGAAAAAGCTTTTGGATTTTGCGCTGATTGAGAATGCGTCACTGGAATCGGCAACGAAATTACTCCATGCGCGGGGCAGAAGACTGACGCCTACGTTGAGCAGAATAAGTGCTGCTAAAATGACGGCTGTCAGGATCACAAGGCGCGTGCCCTTGATCGAGCGCTTGACTTTTACGTTATTCTGTTGATCCATAAAAATCACCTCCGATCAGGAATTCCAGCGTCTTCTTTCCAGCGTTTGTACGGTCATGTACACGCAGAAGAAGATGGCGGATGCAAAGAAAACAAGGCCGCTCAGACTGAATGCGCCAAGCGTCATGGAAGAGAACGTTGCGAATGCGGAAATATAAACCAGCACCTTGGCCAGCAAGCCGACAAAGGCTTCGGGGAATTGATTGGCGCACAGCACGTATACACCGGAAAGAGGGATGATCGTGGCTGCTGCCGAGATCATGCCTACGGTCATGCTTTTGGAAAGCAGGCCTGCCACAAGCGCAAACAGTGCACACAGCACGATCAGACCGATAAAGGAAATAAGTGAGGCTTGTTCGGGGAACAGAGCATCCAGATATTCAGCAAGGATCGCTACGTAATCCATGCCAAAGAGCACAAGTACCGCTGCAAAGCCGCCAACGGCTGCGAGCACCACGCTGTCGGTCAGCGAGGAGATAAACATGCAAATAGCAATCAGCAAAGCGCCCAGCAAAAGGTAAGAGATGCCGGCAACCAGCGAGGTTCCGAGTGATCCCAGCAGCACTGCACCGTCCGAGAAGCAGCGCAGGATCAAGCCGTACACACTCATCACAGCAACGGGAATGGCAAAAACGGTCAGCATGGCGAAATATTTGCCAAGCACGATGGACAGGGGCTTGATGGGCAGAGAGAGCAGGAACATGTCGGTTTTGTTGCGGCGTTCCTCAGCGAAGGATCGCATGGTCAGCACGGGGATCAGAAAGATGGAGATAAATGCCATATCCGAGAAGGTATAGGACATCTCGGCGGTCATACCAAGCAGATTGTTCATGGTCAGGTACACACCGATCACGCAAAGTGTAAATGCGAGGTATATGTAACCGTACATGCTGCCAAAATAAGAGCGGAGCTCACGTTTATAAATGGCTTTCATTCGCAATCCTCCTCGTCCTCTTGCGTATTCTGCGTCCGCGCCTCTTCCTTGACGTTGCCAAGCATTTTGTCGCGGCGTTTTTTCTCGCGCAAGGCGCGTTTGTCCACAGTGCCCTGCGTTTTGTCGGTCAGCGAGAGGAATACTTCCTCAAGGCTGGCGGTTTTTTGCTCAATGTTGATCACGGCGTATCTCTTCTCAGCCATGGCGAAGAACAGCTCGTCACGGATATCCAATCCGCGGGGCAGGCTCAATTCCAGCTCTACAATGCCTGCCTTATCCGAGAGCACCTTGCATTCGCGGACGTTCGGATAGCAAGCGATCACGTCCAGAATACCTGCGCGCTCTCCCTTGATGCTCATATGTAATGTAGCTTGATCGCTGACGCGGCTTTCAAGCTCTTGCAGTGTATTGTCTGCCACGATTTTGCCGCGAGAGATGATGATGATATGATCGCACACCTCGCTGATCTCTGCCAGGATATGGCTGGAGAGAATGACCGTCTTGCTCTGTCCCAGCTTGCGGATCAGCTCGCGTATCTCAATGATCTGCTGCGGGTCAAGACCAACGGTAGGCTCGTCCAGAATGATCACGTCCGGATTGCCCAGCATTGCCTGTGCAATGCCCACGCGCTGCTTGTAACCCTTGGAGAGTCCTGAGATCAGCCTGTTTTTCATATGAGTGATGCCTGTTTGTTCCATGACTTCGTTGACCTGCTTTTCAGCGCGTGCAGCCTTGACGCCCTTTGCTTCTGCAACAAAGTGCAGATATTCGAATGCGGTCATGTCTGCGTAAAGCGGCGGAATCTCAGGCAGGTAACCGATCTGCTTTTTGGCTTCTATCGGATCGTTGCAAACGTCGCAGCCGTTGATCAGCACCGTGCCGGACGTGGCGGCAAGGCAGCCTGCTATAATGTTCATGGTCGTGGATTTTCCCGCGCCGTTGGGGCCTAAGAAGCCGTAAATTTTTCCGTTACGGATCTTGAAGCTGACGTCATCAACAGCGGTGGTGGATCCGTATTTTTTTGTGAGATTTTTTACCTCGATCAAAACCTGGTCCTCCCGTGTTTGGATTTTCGTGTATAATACTATTATATCATAAATCTGCCGTGTGTCAAGAAAATGATGCGAATTTGAATAATTATTGAATACTTGTTCACAAACAGGAAAAATATAGACAAAATTGCTACAATTTATCGTGAATGCTGTGCGAATTTAAGGAAAAATCGACATTTCGCACATTGACACGGAGAAGAGAATGTGATATAATTTAGGGTGGAGAAAAAGAAATTTCAATTTTGTTCAAATTTCGGGAGGTGAGAGCCAATGAGTACAAAAAACGGTGAGCTGGATCGTTATCTGTTTCATCAGGGAACGTCAGGCCATGCATATGCCTATCTCGGTGCGCACCGAGTGGGGGACGAATACTGCTTCCGTGTTTGGGCTCCTAATGCCGACGGTGTGTGGGTGAGCGGTGATTTTAATGCTTGGGAGCTCTCAAATTCCATGCAGCGCATCTCGCAAGGCGGTATCTGGGAGGCAAGATTGCCTGCGGATAAGGTCAAGCCGGGAGATGCATATAAGTATTGCATTGCTTCGGGTGAGCGCCGCATTTGGAAAGCCGACCCTTACGCGCAATATGCCGAGAGTGCACCGGGAACCAATTCCCGTATCTGGGAGGCAGAGCCCTATCAGTGGCAGGATGCAGCCTGGCTGCGCCGCCGCAGACAGATGGCGGAGAAATACTATCAATCTCCGATGAACATTTATGAAATGCACCTGGGTTCATGGCACAGGACCGAGGACGGAAAATATCTGACCTATCGCGAAATTGCCGACAAGCTTGCGCCCTACCTTGTGGATATGGGATACACGCACGTGGAGCTTATGCCGGTCATGGAGCATCCGTTTGACGGATCGTGGGGCTATCAGGTATGCGGCTATTTTTGCCCGACTCCGCGCTACGGTACCCCTGATGATTTCCGCTATTTTGTTGATACTATGCATGCGCACAATCTCGGTGTTTTGCTTGACTGGGTGCCTGCACATTTTCCCAAGGACGCCTACGGGCTTTATGAATTTGACGGCAAGCCGCTTTACGAGTATCAGGGACGCGACCGTATGGAGAACCGAGGCTGGGGGACGCGTTGCTTTGACGTGGGCAGGGAAGAGGTACAATCTTTCCTGATCTCGGGAGCAACCTATTGGGCAAAGGAATTTCATGCGGACGGTCTTCGCGTGGATGCGGTGACCAGTATGCTGTATCTGGATTACGACAGAGAACCGGGTGAGTGGTTGCCCAATGTGCATGGGGACAATCGCAACCTGGAGGCGATTGCATTTTTCAGAAAGCTGAATGCGCACATGCGTCGCGAGTGCCCCGGTGTGCTCATGATCGCAGAGGAATCCACTGCGTTTTTGCATGTGACAGGGAAGGATCGAGAGGGCCTTGGCTTCCACCTCAAGTGGAATATGGGCTGGATGAACGATACGCTTTTCTATGCCGAAAAGGATCCGCTTTATCGCAGCTATCACCACGATAAGCTGACGTTCTCCTTGATGTACGCCTTCAACGAGCATTTCGTGCTGCCCATTTCTCATGATGAGGTGGTACACGGTAAAAAGCCGTTCATTGATAAAATGCCGGGGGACTATTGGAAAAAGTTTGCGGGTGCGCGCCTGTTTGCGGCATATCAGATGCTGCATCCGGGCAAAAAGCTCAATTTTATGGGCAATGAGATCGGTCAGTTCCGCGAGTGGGATTATGACGGAGAGATCGAATGGTTCCTGCTTGACGAATATGCTACGCACCGCAAGCACAAGGAGTTCATCAAGGCGCTCAACGCATTTTACCTTGCCGAGCCGGCTCTTTGGCAGGTGGACGATTCCTTTGACGGATTCAAATGGATTGATGCAGATGATAAGTCCCGCAGTATTACAAGCTTCCGCCGCATCGATAAGAACGGAAGGGAACTGATCGCGGTGCTTAACTATACCCCCGTCGCCTACGAGGATTTTCTGCTTGAGGTTCCCGCAGACGGCACCTATTGCGAGGTCTTTAACACCGATGAAACAGCCTTTGGCGGCAGCGGTGTGACCAATACGGATGTGCAGTTCCGCTCGGAGCAGATGGGTGGAAAGCATGCCATCAGACTGCGTGTGCCGCCGCTTGGCGTAACCGTACTGCGCTGCGTGCGCAAAAAGGCGACCCGAAAGCCGAGTCGCGCCTGATTTTGTTATTTTTCACGGCAAGACCGTAAAAGATAATCTATATTTATGAAACCGGCTCTGCCGGAACACCAATAATTTTACGAAGGAGTGGTTTTTATGTTCAAGAAAAAAGAATGTGTCGCAATGCTGCTCGCAGGCGGCCAGGGCTCGCGTCTGTACGCACTGACTACCAAGACAGCCAAACCCGCAGTTCCCTTCGGCGGTAAGTACCGCATCATCGATTTCCCCCTTTCTAACTGCGTCAATTCCGGTATTGATACGGTTGGTGTTCTGACCCAGTACCAGCCGCTGGTGCTCAATGAGTACATCGGTAACGGTCTGCCCTGGGATCTCGACCGCGCATGGGGCGGCGTCAAGATCCTGCCTCCCTATCAGGGACAAAAGCGTGCCGACTGGTATAAAGGTACGGCAAACGCCATTTATCAGAATATGGAGTTTGTCAACCGTTATGACGCGGAATACGTGCTCATCCTCTCGGGTGACCACATCTATAAGATGGATTACGCCAAAATGCTTGCATACCACAAGCAAAAGGGCGCAGATTGTACCATTGCCGTTCTGGCAGTGCCGATGGAAGAGGCCAGCCGTTTCGGTATCATGAGTACCAATGAGGACGGCTCGATCTATAAGTTCTCGGAAAAGCCCAAGAACCCCGATTCCAATCTGGCAAGCATGGGTATTTACATCTTCAATCGCAAAAAGCTCAATGATTATTTAACCGCGGATGAAAACACACCCGGTTCGTCCAACGACTTCGGCAAGAACATCATCCCCAACATGCTGGCAGCAGGCGAGAAGATGTTCGCATATCCCTTTGAGGGCTATTGGAAGGATGTCGGAACCATTTCCTCTCTTTGGGAAGCTAACATGGATCTGCTGGGCGAGAATCCCGAGCTCAATCTGGGTGACGAGTCTTGGCGTATTTACGCGCGTCACCACGCATCTGCTCCTCAGTTCGTGGGGAAGGATGCCGTGATCGAAAACAGCAACATTACCGAGGGCTGCGAGATCTACGGTACGGTCCGTAACTGCGTGGTCGGCACGGGCGTTAAGGTCGAAAAGGGCGCGGTCGTAACCGACAGTGTGCTGATGGGCGACTCTGTGATCGGTGAGCGCGCCGTGGTGTCCTATGCGATTGTGGATACCGGTGTTACGATCGGCAAGGGTGCTGTGATCGGTGAGGATAAGGCAACGGCAAAGGGAATTGCCGTGATCGGTGAGGACGTTACCATTGAAGATGGCGCACGCGTTGAAGCCGGCACCATGATTCCCGAAGTTTAAGAAAAGGGGGAACTGAAAAATGACTGCAGCAGGATTGATTTTTGCAAATACACATGATAAGAATATTGCCGAAATGACAAGATTGCGTACCATGGCTTCGGTACCCTTCGGCGGCAGATACCGTCTGATCGACTTCGCACTCTCCAACATGGTCAACTCGGATATCACCAAGGTGGGCGTGATTACCCACTATAACTACCAATCGTTGCTCGACCATATCGGTAACGGTAAGGACTGGGATCTGGCTCGCCGTTCGGGCGGTATCAAGATCTTGCCCCCGTACATTACCATGTTTGATTCCACCACTCCCGGCGTTAACCGTTCCAGAATGGATGCGCTCAAGGGTGCGATCAACTTTATCAACCGTTGCTCCGAGGACTATATCGTGATGTCCGACTGTGACGTGATCTGCAACATTGACCTGAAGGCTGTGCTTGCAGCGCACGAGGCAAGCGGTGCGGATCTGACCTTTGTCACCACGGTTATGGACGCAGGCTCCCTGTACGTGCAGGGTACCGTTCCGGTCGTGCAGGTGGACGAGGGCGGCAGAGTCACCGATTTTGCCGAGATGCATCCCACCGAGGGACAAGTTACCATCAGCACCAATATCATGGTGGCAACGCGCACCTATCTGCAAGGCGTGGTACAAGAGGCTGCCTCTCACGGTTATACCAGCTTCTTCAAGGACATCATTGCAAAGTCGCTGGATAGCGCAAATTATCGCGCTTATGCATATGACGGTGTGTTCGCCAAGATCGGCTCGATGGAGGGCTATTTCGCTTGCTCCATGGCGCTGCTTGATGAGGATACCCGCCGTGGTATCTGGGGCGTTCCGAACAGACCCATTCTGACCAAGGTGCGTAATTCCGCGCCCACCAAGTATTGCGGTGACGCCAAGATCACCAATTCCGTTGTAGCTGACGGTTGTGTGATCGAGGGTACGGTAGAAAACTCTATTTTGTTCCGCGGTGTTAAGGTAGGCAAGGGAACCGTAGTCAAGAATTCCATTCTCATGCAGGATACCTATACGGGCGAGAACGTGCTGCTGAATTGCGTGATCACCGATAAGAACGTCATGATCAAGGATGGCAGAACGCTTTCCGGTTGTGAGACCATGCCCTTCTACATCGGCAAAAACGGTGCGATTTAAGGAGATTTAGCATGAAAAAGATTTTATTTGTAGGCGCGGAGGCTATGCCTTTTGCTGCCACGGGCGGACTTGGTGACGTGCTGGGCTCTCTGCCGGCAGCCATCCGCAAAAAGGGCGGCAAGAGTGTGGACGTGCGCGTGGTACTTCCGTTGTACGGTGCTATGGGACAGAGCTGGCGTGATCAGCTGCAAAGCGAGGCGGAATTCCGCGTTAATCTTGCCTGGCGTAACCAGTATTGCGGCGTCAAGTCGCTTGTCAAGGACGGTGTGACCTTCTATTTCATAGATAACGAATATTATTTTGACCGTCCTGCGCTGTACGGCAATTTTGATGACGGTGAGAGATATGCCTTCTTCTGTAAGGCTGTACTGGAAATGATGCCGATGATCGATTGGTATCCCGACGTACTGCACGCACACGATTGGCAGGCTGCTCTTTCTGTGGTATATCTGAATACCAGATATCGCAATCAGCCCGCATACGAGCATATGAAGAGTGTATTCACCATTCATAATATCGAATATCAGGGTCAGTATGATTTCTCGATCCTTGGTGACGTATTTGAGCTTGGCGTGGAGCACGGCTCGCTGATGCGCTATGACGATTGCATTAACCTTATGAAAGCGGCCATCGTGTGTGCCGATACTGTCACCACGGTCAGCCCCAGATATGCCGAAGAGATCAAGACTGCGGAATATGCGCACAGACTCAACTTTGTGCTGGAGCAGAACAGCCACAAGCTGATGGGCATTCTCAACGGTATTGATTACGATTACTATAACCCCGCAAAGGATACGGGACTTGTTTCCACCTTTGATGCGCGTCGCCTGTCGGGCAAGGCAAAGGACAAGGAGGCTATGCAGGCAGAGGCAGGCTTGCCGCTGCGTGCCGACGTCCCCGTGCTTGCCGTCATCTCGCGTCTGGCTGCCCACAAGGGACTTGACCTGATCAGCGAGATCGCAGATCGCCTGGTTGCCGAGAACGATATCCAGCTGATCGTGCTGGGTAAGGGCGAGGAAAGATTTGAGCGATTCTTTGCCGACCTGGCTGCACGTTATCCCGATAAGGTCGCGGCACTTCTGACTTATGACAGAGATCTTGCAAAGCGCATTTATGCCGCAACCGATATTTTCCTGATGCCTTCCAAGAGTGAGCCTTGCGGACTTTCGCAGATGATCGCTTCCCGTTACGGTGCCGTTCCCGTAGTACGCGAGACCGGTGGCCTTTACGATTCGATCAAGCCCTATTGGGAAAAGGACGGCGAGATGCTTGGCAACGGCTTTACCTTTGCGGGCTACAGCGGTGTAGAGCTGCATGAGCGCACCTGCGCTGCCATTGCTCTGTATCGCGACAGCGCAAAGTGGAAAAAGCTTGTTGCAAAGGTCATGCGCACCGATTTCTCCTGGGGCGCATCTGCAGGCAAGTATCTGGACATGTATGCCGAGCTTTGATATTTTAATAAGAGACCCCATACGATTTATACCCTAAGAAAGGATTTAGTAAACCAATGATAGACTACAGACCCACAGCGGCAAAGATCAGAGATGATCTGACGATCAAGCTTTCCCGCTATTTCGGTTGCACCCCCGCTGAGGCAACCACCGAACAAATGTATAAGGCAACCGCTATGACGATCAGAGATATTCTGACCGAAAAGAGAGGCGAATTCAAAAAGCAAGTGAACAGACAGGGCTCCAAGCGCGTGTATTATATGTGCATGGAATTTCTGCTTGGCAGATCGCTCAAGACCAATTTGTGCAATCTGGGACTTGACAAGGAATACAGTAAGGCATTGGGCGAACTGGGATTTGCTCTTGATGACCTTTATTCCTGTGAGCCCGATGCAGGACTTGGCAACGGCGGTCTTGGCAGACTTGCCGCGTGCTTTATGGACTCTCTTTCCTCGCTGGATTATCCTGCAACCGGCTTTTCGATCTGCTATGAGTACGGCTTGTTCCGTCAGATGATCGTGGACGGTATTCAGGTGGAATTGCCCGACGTTTGGCTGCCCGGCGGTGAAGTATGGCTTGTTCCCAGAACTGACAGAACCTTCCACGTACGCTTTGGCGGTCACGTCAGAGAGCTTTGGAAGGAAGGCCGCATGGAGGTCGTTTACGAAAACGCTGAGGAGGTCGAGGCTGTACCCTATGACATGATGATGTCGGGTGCAGACAGCTCTGCTGTCAGCCAGCTCAGACTTTGGCGTGCGCGTGACGTCAAGAATTTCAATATGGGTCTGTTTACGCAAGGACAGTATGCAAGAGCCATGCAGGAAAACACGCAGGCAGAAACCATTTCCAAGGTTTTGTACCCTTCGGATAATCATACCGAGGGTAAGCTGCTGCGCCTGACGCAACAATATTTCCTGGTGTCTGCATCCTGTCAGAGCATCATTCGTGACCATATGGCAGTTTACGGCACCCTGGCCAATCTGCCCGATAAGGTTGCCATCCATATCAACGATACCCACCCCGCGCTCTGCATTCCCGAGCTGATGCGCATCCTTGTGGATGAGTATTTCTATCCTTGGGATATGGCGTGGGATATGGTCAAAAAGATCTGCTCTTATACCAACCACACGGTCATGCCCGAGGCGCTGGAAACCTGGAACGAGGATCTGTTCCGCCTCAAGCTGCCCAGAATTTATGCGATCATCAAGGAAATCAGCGAGCGCTTCTGCCGCGAGGCATGGAATGTATTCCCGGGCAACTGGCAGCGCATCTCCAAGATGAGCATCGTGGGCTACGGACAGGTCAGAATGGCAAATCTTTGCGTCATCGGCAGCCATTCAGTCAACGGCGTTTCCAAGCTGCACTCGAATATTCTGACCGAGAGCGTGTTCAAGGATTTCTACAAGATGTATCCCGAAAAGTGCCTCACCGTGCCAAACGGTATTGCGCACCTTCGTTGGCTGTGCTACTCCAACCCGCAGCTTGCAGGTCTTTTGGATGAATGCATCGGTACGGGATATCGCCACAATCCCGAGGAACTGGCAGAGTTTGCAAAGTTTGCGGATGATGCGGCAGTTGTACAGCGCGTGCGTGACATCAAGCATGCCAATAAAGTGGCATTTGCGCAGCATCTGTACCGCAAGACCGGTCAGAATCTGGATACGCACAGCATCTACGACGTGCAGATCAAGCGTTTGCACGAATACAAGCGTCAGTTGCTCAACGCGCTTAATATCATCGGCCTTTATCTGGATCTGCGTGAGAATCCCGATCTCGAAATGACACCTCAGACCTATATCTTCGGTGCAAAGGCTGCTCCGGGATATCAGATGGCAAAGCGCATCATTCAGCTGCTTTGCATGATCAGCAAGGATATTGAAAAGAATCCCAAGATCAAGCAGAAGCTCAATCTGGTGTTCCTTGAGAACTATGACGTAAGCACTGCCGAGATCCTGATCCCCTCGGCTGATATCAGTGAGCAGATCTCGCTGGCCGGTAAGGAAGCCAGCGGCACGGGCTGCATGAAGCTGATGATCAACGGTGCGCTGACCATCGGTACGCTGGACGGTGCGAATATTGAAATGCTGGATGCAGTGGGCGAAGAAAATATGTATATCTTCGGTCTGACCGCTGCAGAGGTCGAGCAGCTGTGGCTGCGCGGCTACCGCTCTGCCGAGTTCTATGCCAATAATCAGCGCCTTGAGCGCATTGTCAACTTCCTGTCCGTCGGCTTTGCAGGTGAATCCTTTGCGGATATCGCCACCTACCTGCTGGCAGGCCAGGGCATTGCAGACCCCTTCATGTGTCTGGCTGACTTTGAGTCCTACCGCCTGACCCATCAACAGGCAGTGCGCGATTATGCAAACCGCACCGAGTGGTCCCGCCGTTCTCTGCTCAACACCGCAGCCTGCGGCTATTTCGCAGCAGACCGCTCTATTCGCGAATATGCCGAGAAGATCTGGCATATCGAGCCCTTAAAGTAAGAATTAAAGCAAATCTCGGGGCTGTCGCCCAAAAACGACAGCCCCGAAAGAGTTTTTGGAGGCAATTATGCAATCAAACGGTGTCAGAATACATAAATATTGCAATGGCGAGGACGTTACGCGCAAAAGTGCTTTTGCGTATGGGGACGTCCTTGAAGTGTTTGTGGACGTGCCGCACGTGCTGGGGGCCGGCGGTGTTGTCCTGCGCGGCAACGTGGACGGTTGCGGTGACGTGGACGTTCCGATGTCCGTATATGCTCAAAATGACACCGATATCACTTATAAATGTACACTTGATACCAAAAAGCTGTGCCATGGCGCAAATAGCGGCTTGTATTATTACGAATTTTTGTTGCTCAAGGGCTTTGACACCATGTTTACCGAGAGCATCAACAACGTGGATTTTTACCTTTCACATTCCTCGGGAGCAAGATTTCGTTTATTGATTTTTGAAAACAGCTATCACACCCCGTCTTGGTTTGGTAAGGGTGTGATGTATCATATATTCGTGGACCGCTTTTTCCGCGGTCAAGGAGAGGTAGGCACGCGCGCGGATGCCGAGATCAATCCCGATTGGGAAAACGGTATTCCGCAATTCGCGCCCTATCCCGGTGCGCCTGTGTCGAATAACGTCTTTTTTGGCGGAAATCTTTGGGGCGTGGCGCAAAAATTGGATTATCTGGAGGCTTTGGGCGTCAAGGTCATTTATCTGAGCCCGATTTTCAAGGCATACTCCAATCATAAGTATGACACGGGGGATTATGAGCAGATCGATCCCATGTTTGGCGGAGAAGCTGCCTTTATACATCTGCTTGAAAAGGCAAATGAGAAAGGGATGCGTATTATCCTTGACGGTGTGTTCAATCACACGGGGGATGACAGCCGCTATTTTAACCGCTACGGCAAATACAAGGAGCAGGGGGCATGTCAGTCGCCCGATTCCCGATATACAGGATGGTATGATTTCAAATCCTATCCCGATCAGTATGAGTGCTGGTGGGGCATCCCCATTTTGCCAAGACTCAACCATACCAATGAAAATTGCCGCAAATATTTCACGGGCGAGCAGGGAATTGCGCGCAAGTACGTGAAAATGGGCATTGGCGGCTGGCGTTTGGACGTGGCGGACGAGCTGTCCGACGAGTTTTTGGATGAATTCCGCGCGGCTGTTAAGGATGAGAGTGCGGGAGAATGTGTAGTCATCGGTGAGGTGTGGGAAAATGCCGCCGATAAGATCGCGTATTCCAAACGCAGACGCTATCTGTCCGGCAAACAGCTGGATAGCGTGATGAATTACCCCGTGCGCAACGGGATTCTGGATTTTATCCGTTATCGAGATACCGAAGGGCTGTATCACGTGCTGACCGAGTTGTATTCCTCCTATCCCGAAGAGGTGTGCCATGCGCTGATGAATCTGGTAGGTACGCATGATACCGAGCGTATTCTGACCATGGCGGGCAGCACCGAGGAGGATCTGGATAAGAGCAACGAGCAGCTTTCAACCTACCGTTTGAGCCCCGAAAAGCGTGCCGAAGCGGCAGGGCTTGTCAAGATCGCGGCTGCGTTGCAATATACCGTGTTTGGCATTCCTTCACTGTACTACGGAGATGAACTCGGTGTAGAGGGTGCGCGCGATCCCTTCTGCCGTATGCCCATGCCTTGGCATGAGATAAGCGATCCCGTACGCGCTGAGCTTTTGGCATACTATCAGAAGCTGGGACAGCTGCGCGCGCAGCATCCTGCGTTGGATGGCGGTGCATTTGAGGTGCTGTATCACGATGAATCCTGCATTGCCTTTGCAAGGCGCAAGCTGGGTCGCGAGATCGTAGTGGTCGCCAGCAGACACGAGCAGCCCATCACGCTGCCTGTCAGCGGTGAATTTATCGATCTGCTTTGCGGCACTCGCGGCAGCGGCAATATCTGCATAGAGTCGGATAGTGTGCTGATCTTAGAGCGGATCGGAGGGCAGAGCATATGACCTTTGTGCGAGCACAACGATATTTGCAGGCAGCCGAAAAGGCCGCAACGCAGGAGCAGTTTTTCTCGCTTTGTATGCATTTGGGACGCATTCACACGGGTATTCGCAAGATCTGCGTGTGTGATAACATCAGCGGCTCGTGCCGCGCAGCATATATAGAGAGCATTTTGCAGGCAGCGGGCTACCGCGTGGGCAGAATGACAAAAGAAGCAACCGACGGCTTGCGCAGCCGCATCCGCCTTGACGGTGAGATGATCTCGCACAAGCTGGTGTGTGAGCTGACCGAGCAGATCATGCAGGGCATCGAGGCGCTTGGCAAGCAGAGGGGAGAGAGTGAACTCCCCACCTTTGACAGCGAGCAAAAGCTATGCGCTCTTGCTCTGATGGCGTTTTGCTGCCATGGCTGTGACGTGATCATATTTGAAGCATCCTGGGATCACGCAAGCGATCCCATGCAGGTGGCTGCACCCTATACGCTGGTCATGCCTTGTGGCCTTGGCACGCGAGATACCGCGCAAGCCAAAAAGCAGGCAACCGAGGCGTGTCACACCATCCATCGCGGGACGCGCGAGGTGATCACGGGGTTTGTGGGCGGTGAGGTGTATAATTTGATTTCCCGCGCATGTGCAACAGCCGGCAGCCGATTGACCGTACCTGCAAAGAGTGAGGCCGTTGTGAAAGAAAGCTCGCTTGCGCGTACCGAATTCACGTATCGCGGCAAGGGGCCTTACCGTTTGCATTCTTCTTACGAGGTGCAGTTTGAGGCTGCGCTGGCCGCCATAGAGGCTTGTTATGCGCTGCGCCGTGACGGCGTTCGTCTGCCCGGTGCTGCTATTGTGGCAGGCATTAAAAACGCCCGTGTCCCGCTGTGCTTTGACGTGCTGACCGTGCGTCCGGGTGTGATCGTCAGTGTGATCAGCACGCAGGAGGACGTTCGTGCGCTGTTTGCAGAGTTACATCAAAAAAGCACAAGCTTTGGGGGCAAGGTGGTGCTGTGTATGCAGCAATCCTTTGATAAACTGCTCTCGGCCTTTGAAAAGGAGTTTGGGGCAGAGCAGGGATATGCGGTGGAAGAGATCATTTGCGTTGGCCAGAACGCTCCGCAGGCGGGGCAACTGCCTGTTACCACGTGTGCCACGGTCAAGCGTGCAGCCAAAAGCATTCTTGCGCTTACCGATCCCAACGTGACTGTGCTGTGCATTGGCAATCCCGCCTTTGCGCATGGCATAAAAGAGGCGGTCAACGACGCGTTGATCGGGCTGAGTTGAATTTCGGAAATTTATCATTACAAAAGAACACAGGGGCTGCTTTTATGCAGCCCCTGTTGCGTGATTCGGTTTTTACTGTTTTTACAGATACTTGTACATATGCTCGTTCAAACTTGCCGCGATGGTGGCGTCATCCGTAAGTTTTTTCATAAAGCGGATGCGGCCGTCGGGATCCGGTACGGTGCGCGTTGCATCGGGAATACCAACGCCTGCATCATAGAATTCCAGGCGGCAAGGCTCAAGCAGGCCGTAAAGGTCGCACTCACCGAGTACGGCAAACTGTACAGCGGTCAGATCATAGCTGCTGTTGACGCATCTGCCCGCTGTATACAGACGGTAGGACTCATACAGGGGATTTTCGGGATGCGGCTTTTCGGGATCGTAGCCCGTGATGATCTGCCAGCCAATGTGGAAGTCGGAGAGGTACATGGCGGTCGGCCAGTTGGTGAACACGTTTTCGGCAGCCTTGTAGTCGTTGAGCACGTTGCACTCTCTGCCTTCGGGCAGAATGGCAGCCATGGATACCAGTGCATTGACCTTTTTTGCGATCAGATCTTTGCCGCAAAGAGGGGAATACTCGTCGGGCTGAGAGTTCAGCAGTGCGGAGAGCGTGTTGAGCATACCGATTACGATGATGACCACACCGTCATCGGGAGCTGCGGCAAGGGTCTTGCGGTAAAACTCTACCGAAGGAGCAACGGCCAGCGTGCCGTTAGCGAATTTTTCCGAGAAGCGCTGTGCGATCTCGTCGGTATATTTGTGACAGCTTTCGTCATCCATAAATCCGGGATGCTCCCATTGGCCGAGGTTATCAATGGGATAACCGCAATGGCGAGCAACAGCATCGATCGCACCCATTCCAAAACGGTTGGAGGTGCAGTTACAAACGCCCAAAATGTCAAATCCGTATTGCTTAGCATACGAAATCAGCGTGACGAGCGCACCGACGTCGTCGCAATCGGGACCCATATCGGTGTCCAGTATTACGGATTTTTTTGTAATGGCCAAGGGCTGAAAAACAGGCTTCATAGATTACCTCCGAATTGTTATATTTACTGCTTTGATTATACCGCAGAATCGAATATTTGTCAAGGCTTGTGAGCAATGTAAGAGCGGATATGTTCCTCGTTTTTCTCATGCTGCGCCAAAAGATCGGAGAAGTCCGCTGTCAAAAAGCAGACAAAAAGGTGCTGCGTCAAACTGACACAACACCTTTAGGAATCAATTCTTTTTAATCTCAGCCAGAATCAGCTTAAGCAGATCCTCGGTGGTGGGATTAGCCTCGCGCTCTGCCTTGGCTGCTGCCTCTGCGGCTGCTGCTTCTGCTGCTGCCTGCTCCTCAGCCTTGCGCTGCTTTTCGGCAAAGTAAGCGTCAACTGCTGCCTTGTCGCAGCACTTGATACCGGCTTTCCCCAGTTCCTTACGCTGCTCCTTGGTAAGCTTGCCTTTACCGATCTTTTCGGAAAGCTCCTTGCGCTCTTCTCTGAACTTGTTGAAGATCTTGACGATGGTGAAAAGCACGATCGCGATCAGGAAGAAGTTGATGACGGCGTTGATAAATGCGCCCCAGTCGATGTAGATGGACTGCGCCAGATCGACCTGCGTGCCGATCACAGCACCGGTCTCGTCCAGTACGTCTACCATTTCCTTGTGTAAGAAGGTGTAGATCTCGTTGAGTGAGTCCTTACCCAGAACCAGGAAGAGAACGTAGTTGATCAGGGGCTTGAGAATGTTATTGCTCAGTCCGTTGACGATTGCAGTAAAAGCACCGCCAACGATCACACCGACTGCCATATCCACGACGTTGCCGCGTGTGATAAATTTCTTGAATTCTTCAAAAAACTTTTTCATAATATCTCCTTGTTTTTTTCGACCGATCAAGGTCGTATTCTGTCAAATTATATTATAGTAGAAATCATGTAAAAAGTCAATAGGATAATGCCGGATTTCTCATGTAAAGCTGTCGGCATAATCGGTTGCCAGCTTATCACAGCGCTCGTTATAAGGATGGCCTGCATGTCCCTTGACCCAAACGAACGTGACTTTATGATAGTCCAAAAGTCGCAAAAGCTTTTCCCAAAGATCGGGGTTGAGTGCAGGGGACTTATCCGGCTTGACCCAACCGCGAGATTGCCATGATCTTGCCCAGCCCTTGGTCACGGCATCCACCACGTATTTGGAGTCGCTTGTCAGCGTGATCTCGCAGGGCTCACGCAAAGCAGAAAGCGCTGCGATAACGGCAGAGAGCTCCATGCGGTTGTTGGTGGTCATAGGCTCACCGCCCGAAAGCTCCTTTTCCACACCGCGGTATACCAGTACCGCGCCCCAGCCGCCTCTGCCGGGATTGCCGCGGCATGCACCGTCGGTATATATATCAACGTGTTTCATTTTCATCACCTCACCTCATATTCTAACACAATTTTCATACTTTGTCAAAGGTTTTGTGCGTTTTGCTAATTGATTTCTGCGACGATTTTCGATATAATATAGAAAACTTGTCCGAAGGAGACGCTCGCAATGGAAAACGCAACCCTGGAAAATCAAACAGTTCAAGTTACCCCAAAAAAGAGAAAACGCCGATTCGGTGACCGTAAGGACGGCAGACTTTTGCGCACGCTGTACCCCATGAATAAATTCATGCCCTTTATCATGCGCACAAGAAACGATGCCTGCAATCAGTTTGCGGATAGCATTGATATGACCGAAACCGATCCCTATATCCGCTCCAAGATCAAGCAGGGTATGGTGCATTTTTCCTTTTTGCACGTGTTTCTTGCAGCATACGTACGTACTGTAGCCAAACGCCCCGAGGTCAATCGCTTTGTCAGCGGCAACCGCGTGTATGCCAGAAATAATATCGTTGTCAATATGACCATCAAGACCACCATGTCCGCCGATTCACCCGATACCTGTATCAAGGTGTACTTTGAACCGACCGATACTATTGATCAGGTATATGAAAAGTTCAATGCAGCCGTGCAGGCGGTTAAGGATGAAAGCGAACAGAAGGCCGACGGTGAGAGCGCGTTTGACAAGACCGCGCGCGTGCTGGCGGGACTTCCGCGCTTTATCCTGCTGCGCGTGATCGATCTCTTGACGTGGATGGATAATCACCGCATTCTGCCGCAAGCCCTGATTGGCGTCAGTCCGTTCCACGGCTCACTGTTTGTCACCAGCATGGGTTCGCTCGGTATTCAGCCAGTCTATCACCATCTGTACAATTTTGGTAACCTGCCTGTTTTCGTGGCTTACGGTAACAAGAGAATGGAGCTTTGCCTGGATGATGACGGCAACGTACATAAAAAACGCATGATCGACCTCAAGGTGGTCACCGACGAGCGCATTTGCGACGGGTATATCTACGCGTCTGCGTTCAAGACCATCCGTAATTTTCTGGAGCATCCCAAGGTGCTGGAGCAGCCGATCGAGCAAGTCAAAGAGGATATTGATTGATGTTTGTATACAGAGAAAACGGTGGGGTTGGGTACTATTACTCAACCCTGCTTGTCAGTTTACATGGGTTTTCCACACGCAAGGGCGGCGTGAGTGCTCTTGCCGAAACCGCAGGCTTGAACCTGGCGTTTGGCAGAGGGGATGACAAGGCATCGGTTTTAGAAAACCTGCGGCTTTTTGCCAGTGCCTTGGGCATAGAGCCCGATAGCGTGATCTCTCTGCCGCAGGTGCATGGCAACGACGTGCTGCACGTATCCGAAGCCGACGCAGGCAGGGGATATGCCAAAGAGGCGAACGGTACAGGTGACGGATACGTGACGCGGGATACGGGCGTGACGCTTGGCGTCAAAAGCGCGGACTGCGTGCCCGTGCTTTTAGAGGCACGGGATGAGAAAGGCCACGTGCTTGCGGTGTCTGCAGTACACGCGGGTTGGCGCGGCACAGCGGGCGGCATTGTGCCGAATGCGGTCAAGGCTTTACGCAGGCTGTGCGGAGACGCGGACGTTTACGCTGCCATCGGCCCCTGCATCGGTGCTTGCTGCTTTGAGGTAGATCGCGATTGTGTGGATGTTTTTGCGCATAACCTTGGCAAAGAATTGGTGCAAAAATGCTTTACACAGGCTGAAAACGGCAAGTATTTCGGTGATCTGACGCGCGTCAACCGCTTGTTGTTGGAAAGCGCAGGCGTGCCCGATTCTCATATTGATGCCGCCAATATCTGCACCTGTTGTCACCCTGAAGCTTTTTTCTCCCATCGCTATGCCATCAAGCATACGAACGGACAAAGAGGGACTATGCTCTCGGTGATCCGTATGCCCAAAGAGCGCTGCTGATCTGATCCGAAAGTGCGTCTTGAAAGTGGACGGATGCGGTTTTGTCAAAAATCGGCCGTGTACGCTTGGAAAAAGCAGAGAAAATACAATTTTTATTGTAGAAACTTGCAAAAATGCTTGCATTTTATTATGATCTGTGATACAATACATTTATATTTGTAGCAAAGGAGAATGGCTATGAAAAGAATAGTTACAATTTTATTGATGTTCGCTATGCTGTTTGCGATTGTATCCGGCTTAGTCGCATGCTCACACGAGCATGAATTCGTGCTGTCCGAGGATGATTCCAAGGCCGTTACCTGTGAGGCAGACGGAATTGAAGTAAAGATCTGTAAATGCGGTGAAAAGCAGGAAACTGTGATTCCTGCCACCGGCCACGACCTGAAGATGGTCATGGAATCCAAACCCACTTGCACCGGTACCGGTTCTACCGACTATAAGTGCTCCAAGTGCGGCAAGATGCAGTACAACAACGTTGAAGCCCTTGGACACAATTACGAGGAAGCACCCTACGAGCCCTCCCGTGTCAGACGCTGCCTGAATGAAGGCTGCACCAGCTGCCAGTGGAATGAATCCGGTGACAAGCACAAGGAAACTCTGACCTTCAACTTTACCAAGGAAGACGAGGCTGCCATTGACGCCAAGTACGATGAGGTCAAGGCAATGGTCGAGGCTGCTGCCAAGTACGATCCCGCACTGCACGGCTATGCCGAGACAGGTGCGCTGGCAGAGGAATACAAGATCGTGGACGCAGCACACACCGAGCTTTACGATATGGTCATGAACGCCATGTCCCAGCAGCAGCTTGCTATGGTTGCTTATTATTGCGACATGAAGAATACCGAGCTTGAGGAAACGTATTCTTATATGATGGACTACCAGACCGCGGTAATCGCAAAGTTCTATACGCTCTCCCGTCCCTTCTATGATTCTTGCTACCGTGATTTCTATTACTACGGCATGACCGAGGAAGAGATCAATGCATTCCTGTTTGATTCGGATGCGATCTCCAATCCCGAATATACCGCACTCAAGGAAAGAAACAATGCCATTGAAACCGAGTTCTTAGCACTCTCCGGCTCCGAGCAGAGCGAAAAGCTGCCCGTTCTTTACGAGGAGTTTGCCGATAACAACAACAAGATGGCACAGCTGATGGGCTATGACAACTATCTGGAGTACGCGTACGAAAACGTTTACGGCAGAGATTACACCTATCAGGACGTTGCAGACCTTTCCAATTACATTAAGACCCACGTTTCGCCCGTATTCAATGATCTCTACACGACGTTCAGAAACCTGACCGGATACACCGATGAGGAGATGGCTATCTACAACAGTCAGTGCACAAATCCTTTCTTTACGAATCTTGAAGGAAACACGCGTGTCAACGATTACATTGATCTGATGGCGTTCACCTCTAATCCCGACAAAAACATCTCCTTCTCGGATGAATTCAACAAGCTGATGAGTGAGGGCAATATGTTCCGCGGTGACTATGAGGGCGCCTTTGTTACCACTATTTATGCACCCAATCTTCCCATTGCATATTTCGGCAAGGGTTATGACAACTGCTTTACCATCATTCACGAGTTTGGCCACTATATGAACGAGGTCTACAGTTCCGAGATCTATGCGGACGGTGAGTACTCTCAGTCTTACGATCTCTTGGAGATGCACTCGCAGGGTAACGAACTGCTGTATCTCTGCTATCTGGAGGACAATGCAGAGTATCCCAAGGTGGCAAACACGCTGATCCGTACCTATTCTCTGGTCAACATGTTCTATTCTACCGTTGCGGGCTTTACGGTTGACAGCTTTGAGCAGGCGATCTATCTTGATACTTACGAAGGTACGAATGCTGATGTGATCATGGCAGACGGTACCATCTCTGCGGACGAGTTCGATCTGCTCTACCAGGGCATCTGCACCGATTACGGTGTACTGGACGCACTTGACGGCTACTGGGAATACGGTATGACCATTACCTCTCCCTGCTATTACGTTTCTTACAGCGTGTCTGCAATCTCCGTGCTGCAGCTTTACGAGGTTGCTCATACCCAAGGCTTTGATGTGGCCAAGGAGCAATATCTCAAGCTGTTTACGTACGTGGATCAGGATCCCGAAATGGGTATGCAAGATATTCTCTCGTATGCAGGAATGCTTTCGTTCAAGGACGAGCAGCTTTACGTCAACATGAGCAACTATTTTGCTAAAAAATAAAGAATAATCATATGGGGCAGCCTCCGACCGGGAGGCTGCCCCGTTTTTTATTGTGCGGTGTAGAACCACATCTGTCCCGAGCGTCGGGGCAGAGTAAAGGTCATGCCGTTTTTCTTGATCTCAGCGCCCGTGTGCGTGCGTACCTCGCCGCTGACCGCCTCGGTAAAGGTGTAGGTCTTGCACTCATCCGCCACGTATGGCCAAAGCGTGCATTCCTCACTCTCCACGGCTACGTTGCGAATGACCTGCACTAATCCTGTACCGTCTTGGTCAAACTGCAAGCCGTACCAATCGTGAATGTCCTTGCGGCACTCGGTCAAGGGGTAGTAATCGGCAGACAACATGATCTTTGCAGCTCTGCGCCAGATGGCGTGGTAAATGCGCCCTTGCGCAAACTGCACCTCGTCGTGATAGTATTCGGTCATGTCGGTCATGGCAGGCACCATGGCGTTCTGATATGCAAAGCCGTCGATGCGGTGGGGCTGGCCGTTGTAAATACCGTCGTCACCGCACCAGTTGAAGTTGTGCGCACGGAAGTAGGGGATCCACTCAAACATCTGTCGGTGCTGCGCCTGCTTCATGTAGTGGTCACCGTAGCCCACGTCTGTGTAGTGCAGGGGAACGGCGCGGCGCATGGTTTCGGGATCGTTTCGTCTGCCGCCTGCGGCACAGGAATCGATCCAAAGCCCGGGATTACGTTCTAACAGTGTGTCCCAATAGCGGTAGTAGCCCTGAATATGCAAATTCTCTAAAACGCCTTCGCGTCCCGGCTCGGTGTGCTGATGCCAGTACGGTACGGGCGAGAAATTGAAATCCTGACGGTAGATGTCCACACCGAATTCCTTGATCAAGCTGTCGATCTTGTCAATCAGCCAATCGCAAGCCACGGGGTCTGCGAGATTGAACAGTGCGTTGTTACGCAAAAATTCGTTGTCGCCCTCGTAAAACAGTAAGAATTCGGGATGCTCGCGCCATACCTCGGTGTCCCTGTAATGACGCTCAGGCTCAAACCATAACAGTAGATCGATCCCGTTTTTGTGCAGGTGATCGGATACCGGTGCAAGACCGCGCGGATAATTCTCGGCATTGAGGTGCAGGTTTCCAACGCCAATGACCCAGTTATAGTTGCAGGGGTACCAGCCCGCATCGATCCACCAGCCGTCCGGCTCAAATCCCTTTTGCAGATAGGTGTCGATGGCCTCTTTTTGGTTTTGCTCGGTCGTGCCCGAAAATTCACTCTTTCCGTCAATCGCCCATGTATGCACGAACAGCTTGGGAGAGAGCGGTTTTCCGTCCTTTTCGCGGGGCAGCATGTGCGCAAGGTAGTAGGAGCGCCACAGGTCGCGTCCGCGGTCGTGGCCGCCCTCAAAGCCTTGCATGGTGATGCGAGGCGTGCGCACGCTCTCACCCGGCTTTAAGTAAGCGTTGAAAAATCCCTGTCCTGCCGTGAATTTTGCGCCTTCTTGCGTCAATGCAAAATCCGCGCTCCAATGTCCGCTCCAGCCAATGGCAAGATTGATGCCCCAGCCCTCGAATAAAAGGCGCATGTAGGGGAACGTACCGTTACAGGACGTGCCGTCACCCACGGGGGCGATGCAAAGCGGAGTGTCGGTGATCTGATCGGTCGTCCACTCGTAGCCATTTACACCGCACGTATCCCCGTTACCGTGATACAGGAAGGCTGCATTTGTGGGGAACACGGTGGAAAATCTCCAATCCGAAATGGTTTGCGAGGCGTGATCGGACACGTTTTTGATGCTCATCACCCATTCGCTCACGGCAAAATCGCGGTAAGCGTAGTGATCGGCAGTCAACAGCAGCCCGTCGGGCGTGTGCGCGGTGATGCGATAGCGCGATACGTTGGCGTCAATGCGCTCGTATTCCACCTGCGGGAAAAAGGCATCGGGAAAGCCTTGATAGCGTGTGCCGTTCAAAGTGAAGGTGAAGGGGACTTGGGCGGGATCGTGATGATCCTGCAGAAACCCCAAAAGAGCCATATCCTTTTTTGTGTGCTTCATAGTCCTGCTCCTTTTGTGATTGATGATTTTATTATATCACAGAAAAAGCAGCGTGGCAAGTGGCAATTATGAAGAATTCTTAAGATTGTCTGTTCTTCCTTGTCGAGAGGTGTCAAGTGTGGTAGAATGTATGGGAGCAAAATGAAAAGGAGCGTAACTGTGATCAAGTTTTTGTTTGAAGTCATGGATTTGTCTATGACAAGACCTACGGTGTTTGGCTGGTATCATATTCTTTGGTTACTGTTAACGGTGGCCGCGACCGTGTTGTTGTGTCAGCTTTACAAGCGTGGATATATCAAAAATGTCTCGCGCGTTGTACTGATTACAGCGCTGATCGTCATTGTATTGGAGATCTATAAGCAGATCCAGTACAGCTTTTCCTATGATGGTGGTGTGCAGTTTGATTACCAATGGTACGCGTTTCCGTTCCAGTTCTGCTCCATACCCATGTACGTGGGATATTTTGCAGCCTTGACGCGCGGAAAACTGCAAAGTTCCCTTTATAGTTTTCTTGCCACTTTCGCTGTGTTTGCGGGAATCTGTGTTATGATCTATCCCGGAGACGTGTACACGGGCAGCGTTTGGATCAACTTCCAAAGTATGATGTGCCACGCGTCTATGATTGTGATCGGTGTGTTTTTGTATTACACGGGAGCTGTCAAGACCGAGCACAAAACCATTCTGCGCGGCATGGAGGTGTTCTCGGTAGCAGTATGCATGGCCGTGATACTCAACGAGCTTGCCGTGGTGGTAGGCATCGTACCGAATGAAACCTTCAATATGTTCTTTGTCAGCCGCCATTGCGATCCGTCTTTGCCCGTCTATTCAAGCGTGCAGGCGGTCGTGCCGTATCCTTGGTGCCTGTTTATTTACATCGCGGGCTTTACCGCAGCGTCCTACGTCATATTGTTGGTCACCATGCTGATCAAAAAGATCGCGAGTAAAACAAAAAAAGCTGCGTAATTGCGCAATGTCATTAAGTTAAGAAAAGAACCAAGTTCAGAAATGGACTTGGCTCTTTTTTTGCAAAAAAGTTAAAGAAATTTTGAAAAAGGGGTTGACAAAAAAAGCAAAAGTGTGCGGTCGATTTTATTAGCGAGCTAATAAAATCGACCCTTGTTAATAGAGGCAAAATCCGCTATTGACAAGGAGAAAAAACAATGAAACACACATCGAAAACCATTAAAAGAACCCTGAAAAGATGTATTCAAGAGCTATCTTCTCACCCAGAACTGTATTGCAAAAATCCCGAGAAGGATTTTACAAGAGGAAGGAAATTGTCTTTCGAGCAGGTCTTGAAAGCCGTTTTATCTATGACCGGAAAATCTCTTCGCGGTGAGCTTATGGATTATTTTAATTTAAGCAGATCTATGCCTACGGTTTCTGCCTTCGTTCAGCAAAGAAACAAGGTAGATCACCGTGCTTTTGAGGCTCTGTTCCATACCTTTACAAAGGCTGTTGATGAGCAAGCTTTATTCAAGGGTTACCGATTGCTCGCTGTTGATGGCTCAGATCTCCACACTCCAACAAATAAGGATGAAAAGGATTCTTTCTTTGAAGGAACAAACGGTCAAAAGCCCTACAATCTCCTTCATCTGAATGCTCTTTATGATCTTCAAAGAAGAATATATACCGATGCCATTGTACAAGGAAGAAATCGCAAAAACGAACACCGTGCTTTTGTTACTATGGTTGACAGAGATAATTCTTTTATGCCGACAATTTACATAGCTGACCGAGGTTATGAATCCTACAACAATATGGCTCATATCATTGAAAAGGGACAAAAATTTTTGATAAGGGTTAAGGATATTGGAGGAAACGGTATTGCTTCGCGGCTTAAATTGAATCTTGAAGGAGAGTTTGATATTGATGTTGTTTTGAATTTAACAAGAAAACAAACAAACGAAGCCAAAAGAACGCTTGACTATTTACCTCATAATATTAATTTTGATTTTCTTCCTACTTCATGCAAAAACTCTGTTTCTTGCAAGCCTTACGTCTTGAAATTTCGACTTGTGCGTTTTAAGCTGTCCGAAAATTCTTATGAATTGCTTGCTACCAATTTGGATAAATCTCAATTTGATATTCATAATCTAAAATCTCTTTATTCTATGCGTTGGGGTATTGAAACCTCTTTCAGAGACTTGAAATATACGTTGGCTTTATCCTATTTTCACTCTAAAAAAACGGAGAATATTCTCCAAGAGATCTTTGCAAGACTGACTATGTACAACTTTGCCGAACTGATTACCTCGCACGTAGTCGTTAAGCAGAAAAACAGAAAGCATTCTTACAGAATTAACTTCGCTGCCGCTGTACATATTTGCCGCAATTTCTTCTTGAA
>JAFTLD010000068.1 GCA_017452945.1 Clostridia bacterium
CCCCGCTGGGGAAGGGGGACCGCAGCGGAAGAAAATCGCGAATACTTGGAGCGTTTTTCTGACGCGGTTGCGGTGGATGAGGTGCATCCTACGGACGCTCCTTCACTCAAACGGACACCTTCTGTCACGTTCTGCGACCTCTTACCAAGGGGAGAAAGGGTTTCCTAACCCTACAGGACGCACGATTTAAGACGGTCAAGAGCGGTTTTACGGGAACCTCATCCACCGCAACCGCGTCACTCAATTCCCCTCGTACCTCAGTGAATTTCGCTCCGCTGCGGTCCCCCTTCCCCAGCGGGGCAAGGCTTTTGCGCTCGTCCGCATCGCTCAGACATCCGCTGTGGTGAGTATCGTGTCTATTTTTAAGTGAAACAAGGCGACATCCCCTACGGTTGGGATCTTTTCAGGTGAGAAAAACGAACACGGAGACTGTTTTTGATACAATCTCCGTGTTAAATTTCCACTATTTCATCAGCCCGATTGGGTCTTTTTCGAAAATCAGATCACGATAAAGGTGCAGGATGCGGGAGCGATGGAAAGCTTGCCTGCAGCCACCTTTTCGGAAACAAGCTCGGTGGTATCGGAAACGCCCGAAAGCTCCAGAGGCTTGCCGTTCAGGCACATGACGGATGCGCGCAGACTGCCGTTGCCGCTCAGCGCGTAAACCTCAGCCTCGGTAGGCAGATCGATCTCTGTCGCCTCGGTCAGCGAGTTGTTGATCACGAGGTAAGCAAAGCCGTCCTTGCCATCCTTGCGGGAGTGGCAGTAGATATGTGCGCCCTCGCAATCGGGGTTCTGACAGTCATACACCGTCGTACCCATCAGCGTGTTCCAAAGCAATACCGCAAAATAGTTGGGTCTGGGCTCAAACGTGCCGTGCTTTAAGAAGCCGTAGTCCGAGGAAGCCAGCGTGTTATGGAAGATCACGCCATCGGTCAGCGTTGCGAAAATGCCAAGCTCGTTGAGCGTGCGCAGCACGTCCAGATAGGTGGATGCCCAGGTATCACCACCGCCGCCCGCGTCACCCGACTCGGTTACCCAGATCTGTCCACCGGGAGCATACTTATCACGCAGAGGCAGATAGGTTCTTGTATTGATGGGGGCTACTGCCAGATAAGCCTCGGAATGCGCCTCGCTGCCATCCCAATGCGCTGTGGGCATGACCGATGCCAGACGCTCGGAAACACCGTTATAGTAGTGATAGCTGAATACGTCCAGCGGCACCTTGCAACCGTCCATGAGCGCGTCGGTGTTGCACATCTGCGTCATCATAGAGCCAATGCCCGCGCCCGCGGTCTTGGCACTGTCCTTGTCCACCTTGCCCATAGAGCCGTCACCCAGCGTGCAAGGGCCGACGATCAGGCAGTTCGGGTAGTTTTCCTTTACCCAGCCGTTGAAAATATCCTGGTCGCGTGCAAAATCCTTGGCGGTATAGCCGCGGGGAGCGCCCGACATTTCCATCATATTGGGCTCGTTCATAAACTCTGCAGCATCGATATCCACGCCGTACTCATGGGACAGCGCAAAAATCTTTTTGGTCTGCGAAAGATCCAGAGGACCACCGTTCGGGTGGTCGCCCGCGCAGTTGCTGACCGAGATCAGCAGCTTGCCGTCCACAGCCTTGACGAAATCCAGCACGCCGATCCATTGCTCACGGGTCAGCACGCTCTGATATCCCTCGGGGGCTTTGCCGCCGGTGGTGCCGTCGAAATCGTAGTAGGTCTTGGTTGCCCAGGAGCCGGACACGCGCACCCAAACGGGGCCGAACTTGCTTGCCAGTTCGCGCAGTCTTTGGTTGTAAAGATCAATGGGGGGATAATACTGCATGAGCGCAGCCATGCCGATAAAGCTGCCGCTGCCAAAATCACCGTTGCTGAGTGTGAATTCCTCAGTACCTGCGATCTGCCCGGGGGTATAAGCCTTCCAGAACGTGCCACCGGTCACCTCGGTCATTTCCACGTTGTAGGACATCAGACGGGGGTCAATCTCACGGATGACTTTGTTATCTGCGGGGGTAATGCAATACTGTTTCATAAGCTTTCTTTCCTTTTTTATAGATTTTGGTGTCTTACTTCTTATATTTTATCATGGTATGATGGGTTTGTCAAGCAAAATGACGTATTCGGCAAAGGACAACGGAGCGGTCTTTACCAAGGCAATGCCTTTTCTAACGCAAAGCACAGCCGATACTTCCCTGATCTGCATTTCGGTCAAGGTATTCATGCTGACCGGGCTGTCAGCAACGAGAGAAACACCGTCATAGCCGCCCTCTTTTGTTGCAAACTTGGCAAGGTCAAGTGCCAGCTCGCCTGCCTGTTGGCTTTTGTTGAGTACGTTGAGCACCAGCACCGTCCCATCGGCATTGACTGACAGCTGCACCTGCAGTGGATCGTTGCGATGAGCATGGTATCCTTCGATTTCAAGAGTTCTGTACGCCTTGGTGTGCGCAAAGCGGTGCAGCATCATGCCCGCAGCCGTGACAAATGCGCCCTCCTTGGGCGTTTCAATGGCAGACTGCGCGTGTGTTGGCAAGGTTGTTGAAGTTGATAAAATCAATATCCTGTCCGTATCTCTGCCACATCATCAGAATCGCAGCGGCATCCAGTGCATACGCCCACTTACTGAACAGATAGCACTTGGTCACCTTCGTATCTTTTCTGGACACCATGTTGTAAACATCCGTCCCATTGAGCGGCAGCCATTCGGTATTGCAATATTTCAGCTGCGTGCCATGCTTTTGATTGTACGCGCAAAGGACGGCCAACTTTTTTTGCAACGCCCATTCATCAAAACCGCGGTCGGCAATGAAATCAATATCCATACCCGCGATCTCAATCATTCTCTCAAGGGCTTCATGCTTGTAGCTATAAGTATCTATGCCGATCTTAATGGTGGGATCAACCGCCTTCATGGCTTTGGCATACACCACACAGGCACGCGCGTATTCCTCGGGGGTAAACCAACGGTGCACCTCGTTGTCCATTTCCCAGTATTTGACGTTGTAAGGCTTTTCGCGCCCGTTTGCAATGCGTGCGCGGCCGCCCTCTGTGTTCTCGTCACCGTTACAGTATTCCACCCATGCAGCGGCCTCGCGCGCACCTTGCTCAATATCGGTAAAATGCGGCAGATCTCTGCCGTGGCGGGCGGCATGGATGGTGGGATCGTTGGGATCCTTGTCCAGACTTTCGGGCGGCACGTACTCAAAATACCGCTTGAACGGATTGTACACGTTGACACAGATCATGGACTCACCGCCTACAGCCTCGGCATAGGACGCAAGCTCATCGGTACCTACGTCATTGTACTGATACCCGCCCCAAAAATACGACTTCATGGGTGGGCGGTATGCGCCCACACCGTCGCGCCAGTTATAAAACGAGGCAAAGCAACCACCCGGCCAGCGGACAACTGCGGGAGAAACGTACGCGCCTGCCTCGACCGCGCTCTTTTTCATTTTGCAGATCGCATCGGATGGCATAAGCGAAAAGTCGTCGCACAACACGCTTGTGTGCGCGGAAAGCAACAGCGCAAAGGTATATCTCCCCTCCTTTGACACGGTAAAGGCAGCGGACACCTCGGTATAGTCGTCACCCACCGCACCAAGTGCGCACACAGCCACGGGATCGCTGACGCTTCCCTCTTTGAAAACGGCAATTTTCAGCGTGGGATCGCCCGAAAGCCGCTTGATCTTACCCTTGAACGTATAGGTCACACCCGCAAAGCAGTATTTGCCGTCCTGCGCAAGGCCGCCAAGGTCGTCCGAATCGTTGGCCACGCGCATGGCATGCTCTCCGTGGCAGCCGCCCTCAACAATGGAGATATGCACGTCAGCCGTGGGCGAATGCTCAATGACAAAGGTGGAGTCGTCCTCTATAAGCTGATGCCCGGCCGTCCCGGGAAACGCAAACCAAGCATTATGCTCATAGGAGGAATGATACCAGTCGAACACGCGCCAGTCTGTCTCGCAGCGCGAGGAATGATCGTTTTCATCCTCTAAGAGGTCGTACCAGAGCTTATTGATCATGCGGTACGGATAAAATGGCTCAAAGCTGCGGTTAAAAAACATCTCGGCAATCATGCCCTCCACCTGCAACCCGTAGCCAAGCTCGATAAAATTCGAAGCTAATTTGCGGCTGATCGGCGTGGAATGATAGTTGGTTGTAACTGTCAGTTTCATGCACGGCAGTTCCTTTCCTGTTTATGCTTTCATTATAGCATATTTTTGTTCCAAACACTATATTTTCACGAAAAATTTCTTGCAAAGTGTGTCAAAACAGCCCGCAAATTGCTTTTGTCTGCAAGCAACAACGTATGAGAAAATAAAAGCGACTCATATTTTTCAAAAAAGTCTTGACTCTATAGTTGACTATAATGTTATAATGGTTACAGAAAGCCAATTACAAACACAGGCAGGTGACGTATATGCTGAAAATCGGAGAATTTGCCAAGGCGTGCGGAGTGAGCGTACAGACGCTGCGCTACTATGACAAGATCGGTGTTTTGTGCGCGGATCGCGTTGACGCAGAATCGGGCTACCGCTATTATGACCCTGACAAGATCAAAACCTTCCAACTTATTGAACAGCTCAAGCAGCTGGATTTTTCGCTTGACGAGATCAAGGAGTTTCTTGCTTGCTCCCCAACAGAGCAATGTCGGATCTATCGAAACAAAAAACAATCCATTCTGGAGGGTATTCACCAAAAGCACCATCAGATCGGGCAAATCGATGAACGCTGTGGCAATACGCAACCGGGTGTCTTGCCCTTGACTCAACAAGTGCTGCAAATGCCGTTTGAGGATGACCCACGGGTAATCGGGAAATGGGTCTATTGCGGTAATATAATGCCGGGACAAGCCTTTGAAAAAGAGGATGACCTGTACAGAGAGGAATCACCTTTGGAGCACATGTATTTTCTTCCCGGTGGCAGCCATGTGTGGATGTATTTTTGGAGCAAGGACTTCTTATACTACCTCCTTCCATATTTTAACGTGATCGTACCGAATGCGTACCGCATTTTCAGCATGGGTAACGCAACGTATATGGAGATCGAATGGATGGTGGATATCTTTGCAAAGGGTGAACAAGATCGCAAGGTTCTTATATACCGTCAAGAAGACACGCACGAATACACCGAGCAGGAAACGCGCGTCGGACGTGACGATGTCAACGTGCCGTACGTTGCCGACGAGCGCACACTTGGCGATTGGGAAACTGTGGATCTCGTGCATACCCCAGATCAATTCGACTGTCGTCGCAAATATTGGACAGGCGACATGATGATCGTTGATATGCAATTCTACCCCCGTGGAATATGTCAGCAAACACGCAGACTAAACGGTGGGCTGTACCAAAAGGGGCTGAGATACTCGGCGGGTGTGGTGCTGGACGTCGCGATGGAATTCGCGCAGCATTACCGCATATTCACCGAACGCGGCACAGATTATCTGATCATGGAGCACAAAAGCGGTGACTATTCCTATGGAGGAAAAATAAACGGTTATTACGTATTCAGGAGGAAAAAATAATGAAACGATTTACAACCATATTACTTTTACTGGCAATGCTGTTGGCAGCTTGCAGCATACATGAGCAGGAGCAGCCCGCAGACACAGTTCTTACGTCGCAAGAGGAGCTCTCTACCGAGGCAGAATCCACCTTAAAATCGGTTGAAGATATGACCGAAATTGAGGGTGTCACGGCGGTGACCAAGTTGGATCAATACTGCACCAACACAGAGCTTGCCTATCGGGTGGATTTTGAGGTGGACGGACTTAAGCGATATTTTGAGATCGCTTTGCCTGCGGATTATGCGCAGAACGATTACCCTTGCGTGCTGTACTTCCCCGACATCGGTTATGAGGTAGACTATTTGGTCGACAACTTTGCCAAAAAGGACGTCATTGTGATGCGCCTTTTCAATCGCGGTTCCAAGGATAACGAGGGGGAAAAGGATTTTTGCGGAGAGGATTTCACGGATGCAGAAACCATGCTGTCCATTTGCACAGCCTGTCCCTTTTTGTCCGATCACTGTATCATCACTGCAGGTTCGGTAACAGGTGCTACATTTGCATTGAAGCTGGCGGCAACTTATCCGGAAATCATTAAAGGTTGCGCTGTTGTAGACGTAATCTGTGATATGCAAGCCTTTGTGGATTTCAGAGGCGAGCAGATCAAGGAAATGTACTTATATTACTTTGGTTGTACCGAAGAGCAATTGCCCGAGGAGCTTGCAAAGCGCTCTCCTAAATACTTTTATCAAACCATCAAGGCACCCGTGCTGTTGTTTTGCTATACTGACACGCCGTCTGTCCCTAACGAGCAATCCCAGGAGCTGAAGGCATTGTTGGAGGGCAACGGCTGTGATACCGAGCTTGAATATCTCTCTCCTGTTAAATCGGACTTCAACGGCACCGCGTTCATGAAGCTGATCCTTTGGATAAAAAATATTGCAGATAACGAAAAATGAAAAGAGTAGTATGTTTGCTTTTGGCCGCGATTTTTTTGCTTTGCCTTGTGTCCTGCCAAGCGGACAAATCGCCCAAGCCCTATTATCTGTTCGTTTATAACAGCAAGATCCTGACAGACGAGGACATGGCAGCAGTGCAAGGACTTTCCGATATTTATCCGGACTACGATATTGTCATGGTAGACGCTTGCGGACAAGAGAATGCAGCTGACGTATATCGGCTGCTGAAACAAAAGCGTGATACGCGCGGCTATGATCCGAGCGGTGTACAGATATTTGGCACACCGAATGCAGTTCCTTCGTTTGTTCACAAGCACGAGTTTGAAATGCAGACGCAAGAAGAGATGTACCGGGAAGATGACTTTGTTTCGGATTACTTCTATACCAATTTTAACAACGATCCCGATGCTCTTGACAAGATCAGCGCGCACGAGCTGGCGCATAGTCTGGATAAGATCGATATTGTGCCGGCATGGCACGTGATGCGTCTACCCTTGCTGCGAGGGGATTTTGCGGCTTTCATTGCCAAATACCGCGAATACCTCGCGCTGATCGAGGAGCAGGATATTGTCAACGTATCGGTCAGCTCCCCGATTCTTCCCGTGGGATGGTATGCGGTTGCCGAAGATGACACGGGGTATTTTCTGACGCGTGCGCGTGACGAATGGAAATTCATCGACAACGTGCATCTGTACGGCACAACCGAGGGTGTGTATGCATCCACGCTTGATCTTGAAGGCAGCTGCAATGCCGACGATTGGGCACCGCTGACCAAGCAAAACGTGTGTGAGATCTTTCATGAAAGCCATGCGGGTAAGGACGTGCTCTCGCAAACGATATTTACCGGCAGGGGCAAGTATGATTATTACTGCACAGACGTTTTGACCACACAGACTGTCAACCGTAAGCTCAACGGAATGCCATATTTTCTCTATACCGGCGGCTGTCAGCCCGCAAAGGGCATGTCGGGTAACATCATCACCAAAGCGTTGAGCGGGCGGTGCGTTGGCGCAATTGCCTCCACGGCGGTATTGCACGGCATTGACATCGACTGTATGCTTTCGGGCGAGGAATACGTGCAGGGGTATAACAGATATTCCCTTTTGTACGGCTATCTGAAAGCCAAAAGCGAGGGCGCGACCCGTGCCCAGGCGTTTTGTGCGGGACAGCAGCAGATGGCACTGGCATTTATTCAAAACGCGGATACCACTGACGTGCAAAGCTATCAATCCAATCTCAATAACTTACTGGCATTTCAGAACTTCGGGTTGATTGATCCGTAATGATCCCACAAATATAAGCAGAAGCTTCAACCAAGGCTTCTGCTTTTTTGTATCTGAACAAGGTGGATGTGCGATAAAAAGGCATCCACCGTGGGTAGCCTTTGCTACGCGTCCGCATCGTTCACTTATCTCTTTCAACAAAACACAATTTTTTTGAAAATAGTATTGACATTCCCGTTAACTGGAATGTTATAATGAAAATGTACCGCAACAAATCAAGATAAGCAGGTGAGATTTATGCTGAAAATCGGAGAATTTGCAAAATTGTGCCAAGTCAATAAACGAACTCTGCGCTACTACGACCAAATCGGCGTGTTATGCCCTGACCGCGTGGACGATACAACGGGTTACCGCTATTACAGTCACGAAAAGATTAAAACCTTTCAGCTCATCGAACAGCTCAAGCAGCTGGATTTTTCGCTGGACGAGATCAAGGAATTCCTTGCATGCAGCCCCGCGCAGCAGTGTCGTATTTATGCAGAAAAAAAGCTTGCACTCACGAGGAGCATTCGCCAAAAAAACGTTCAGGTCAATCAAATTGACAAGAATTGCGGAAACGTACAATCGGACGTCATCCCTTTAATCAAAGAAATCTTGACTATGCCGTTTGAAGACGATCCGCAAGTCATTGGAAAATGGGTATATTGCGGAGATTCGGAAAAACGGGAAAGCTGTTACGATGAACATAGCTTGATCAAAAAAGAGGTGCAGCATGAATGTCTGTACTTCTTGCCGGGCGGATGCCAGACGTGGGTGTATTTTTGGAGTAAAGATAATTTATACTACATCCTCCCTGCATTTAACGTAGTTGTACCAAATCCATACCGTATATTTCATAGCGGTCAAACAACGTATATGGAGATCGAATGGATGGTCGATATGTTCATCAATCATTCGGAACAAAATTCCATTCGTATTTACAAGCAGGAAAACACAAAAAGATACTCCGAGCGGGAAACTCGTGCAGCTCGTGATAACGTGGACGTACCCTTCGTTGCGGATGATCGCTTGATAGGCGAATGGGAAACGGTTGATCTGGTCAATCATCCATGCGATTTTCGCGCAGACCAAAGGCATTGCACAGGTGGATTCTGGCTTGTGAACATGCAGTTCTTCAATCGCGGTATATGTATTCAAACACGTCACTGCGGAGATGTGAAAATCCAATTGAACTACTCTGCCGGCATGATTATTGATCAATTCCAAGAGCGAGTCCATCATTATCAGATACACACCGAGCAAGGTACGGATTATTTGATCATGGAGCATAAATATATCGACTATGATTATCTGGGAAAGGTTCCCTATTATTACGTATTAAAAAGAAAATCACCGTAATCGCCAACCTTTTTTCGGGTTTTCTTGTCATATAGATAAGGTCGGGCAGAAAACAGTGCGAGAGTGATAATAAAATTAAAACTACAATGAAATGGAGTCGTTATGAACAATCTTTACAAGGCTTATTCAGTAAACAAAAGAAAATCGGAGAACACTCCCAAAACCACGACAGTTACTTTTGAACAAGCAGGAACGGCTTACCGTGTCATCATGACAAAAAAGCGCGCGAACAGGTTATCTGTAATTCGATGTTTGAACAATACGGTCGTGTGGGAGCAAATACCGCTTCTTTGCCTTTTGAATAATGCACGCGGAGAGGGTGAAGTGATAGACAGCATCCCCGTAGCGGTCAATAAAGAATACGTAACCTTGTTTGTGATTCAAGGAAAGCCCGGAAGAATTGAGGGGCTGGATGAAGGGATATTTCGTTCTGCAAAAACTCTTGATGCATCGTGTATAAATGTGATGTCCGAAAAGAAATTTCGGGAAATATAATACTCCCCTAAATTTTGAATGGCATAGATAAATCCGGGCAATCGAAACAGTGTGGCCGGCATGCTGTTAACGCAGCAATTCTATTGAATAAAGCAAAAAGGAGTACCGAAATGAACTCATACAAATCTGCAAAAAGGCGTGCTCTAGCGGCGTACCCTGCTTTGAAAAAATACCGCAGAGAACGAATGCTTCGCATTCTTGGAAAGTGGTTGCTTTGGAGCTTGCCGGCTTTAGCTTTAGCTGTATTTATGTGCATCCGTTATACGCACGTGGCAATCCCCTTAATTGGTGCTGTGCTGCTCTTTGTCGTGTTTTGGCGCATTGTTGCTCCGTTGCATAATTTCAAAAGATTCCACGGAACGATCACCAAACTGACCGCTATAGTCAAGCGTGTCAAAGCCAATAACGGATGGGTAATCGTTTCTTCTGCACTCACGGATAGCGTCGTGCTGGTGGTCACGGTACAGCTGCCAAACGGAAAGACACGCAACGTCGAGGTCAATTCGCGTTTTGAAGAGGTACTGGAGGTTGGGGACGAGCTGATCTATCTACCCGGACTTGTACATCCCATCCATTTAACTCCGGGACTCCGAAACATTTGCCCCTGCTGTGGTGATCTGGTCACAAAAGAATTCAATCATTGCCCCGGGTGTGGGAAGGTAAATATTTATTGCGAGAATGCTTGAATATGGTGTGGTATATGTTATGAGTGAATATAAACTGTATATCAGAATGTTAGCCGCAGGCGAAACTTATTCAATTTTTATATCCAAAAGGTTGTTGATACGCACGGTGTTTCCCTTCTGGGTATTGCTTTTCTTTGAGTTTATGATCCCAAACACCGTCTTTTTCGCCATGGTGGGAATTCCCTCTTTGATTTTGTACGCGGTTTATCTGGTTGATCTTTATCACTATTGGAGAGCGTGCAATATTTCCAAGAGTGCGTATGCGATCTTCCACACGTCAACCATATTGATACTGAGTGTGATTACTGCGATTCTGAAAAAGTTATTGGAGGTTATATGGATTTTATGTTTTTAAGCACCTCGGAGCAGACGGTCTTGAACTTCGATGCAAGAGCTGAGATCGTTTCCAAGGATCGCTTTTTTGATCAGGCGAAAAAGTATATCAGCACCGATCCCGACACCTTACTTTACAGACAGTCGCTGTTCGGTGATATCTTGAAAGTTGACAGATTGGCAGAATTTCTTGCAAGCTTTGCCGAACGCTTAAAAGAATATGCACCGCTGATGCAGGAGCAACCGAGCGCCAAGGACGGTGAGCAGAAAATGCACAACATTCTGGTGCCAACTGTCTACATAGAAATTACGGAGTTTATTTATAACTCCCTTTTGCCTTGCATGGACGAGGTTGCGTCTTGCGCGATCAAGGGTTTGTTTGAGCTTGTCAAGAACGATATGGAATCGGATGAATATAAAAAGTTGGCGCAATATTATGAGAAAAATGCAGACAAGCTTCGCTCCGTTTCCAGCGTTACAATAGGTGTAAATCTCAATGCCCTTCTTGAGCCCAAGGAGGCAGGGCTTGTTTCGATCAACAGCCAAGAGTATAAATCCGGTGACTTGCTTGATCGCATCCTGCGAATGGATTTTGAAAAAGACGATTTCCATTGTGCAGCTCCGCTGATTTCCTTGGATAAAAAGCTGGGCTATCAAGACAGTCAAAGAGTCAATTTTGCTTTGCTCAAAGCCATGTCGCAGGTCATGAACAGCTCTCTTGCACATTGTAACAGCCGTTGCCTACGTTACGCGCAGAAAAAGCTGACTGCATATTTTGCCATGGCAGAATCCCTTTCTTTTGTTACACAAGCCATAAAACGCCTTCAAGTTTTCATAGACAAAAAGATTCCGCTGTGTTTTCCGAAGATCAGCCATGACAGAAGCCTCAGCTTTGTTTCTTTGTATGACGATAAGCTGTGTCAGACAAAAGAAAAAAGCGAAATTGTACCCAACACAATTTCCCTTGATGCAGATACATGCTGCTATATTTTAGCAGGCCCCAACAGCGGTGGCAAAACCGTATTCTTAAACTCTGTCGCTGTTGCACAGTATTATTTCCAGTTAGGCATGCCAATTCCTGCCAAGGAAGCTTCGTTGCCAATTTGTGATGCAATATTTAAGGTTTGTGTGGAAGAACAGGCCAATATAAATTTGGTTGGCAGATTTGAAAAGGAGTGCATCACGCTATCCGAGGTATTAAGCCAATTCACAGATAAAAGCTTGGCGCTCATTGATGAAGCGTTTACCTCAACTTCCGCTGCAGAGGCTGTGCCGATTGCTGCGAATTTTATTGCCGAGCTTTGCCGTGCGGGCGGAAAGTGCATTTTTATTACACACCATCACGAGCTTTGCGACGCACAGCCCAAGATCGAACAGTGCGGCAACAAGGTAGGATATTTACACACCCAAACCACCGGGGACAAAAGAACCTTTACGGTACACGCAGGCAAAGCCGAGTCAGGCAGTTATGCGCAAAGTATTGCAAAGAAATACGGTTTGATCGAGTAACCGAAACAAAACACGGCAGGTGCAGCCCTGCGGATATCCGAATCATATCGCAAACAGGAGGCGAAACGCCTCCCCTACAAGCAGCCTGTTTGGCCGTTTTACGTAGGGGAGGCGTTTCGTCTCCCGCATTTCATTTGATTGTGATTCGGGGTTTCAATCAGATCTTACAGATATACTGCGCGGTATTGTCTGTTTGATTGACCGTGCGTCCGTCGGGCAGGACGACCTCGCAGGGCATGTCCGCGCCCTTTGGCAAGGTGACGTTGAGCGTCAGCTCGCCGTCCTTCTTCTCCCACGACACAGCAATCGTGCCGTGCGGTGTGGGTACTGTTCCCTTTGCCCAGGAAAGGTCAAAGCTATGTACGTAAGGCTTGATTCTTACCGAGCCGTAGCCGTCGGAGGTGGGATATACACCCAGTACCATGGACGAAAATTCATAGATAGGCGCAGAGCTCCAGCCGTGGCACTCGCTGCGGGGAGAATCGGGGTTCTCGCACCAAGTCGTACAATGCCAGTCAAGCATGGTTTCCCAGCCCTGCAGCTGACGCGCGGCATACTGATCGTAGCGTCCCGAAAGCTCCAGCGCGCGGAACATATAGTAGCTCATAGAGAACGAGCAAACCGCTACCGGCACGTGACCGTCAAACGTGCGGTCCATCAATTCTCCCGCCTCGTCACCGCTCACAGCCCCCGACAGAATAGCCCACAGCGTGGTATGCTGGCTGAATTCGCGGGTATTCGGGGTGTTTCTGTAAAGGCCAACCTCGTCATCATAGCACATCCTCTTGACGTTCTCAATCATGCACTTGGCTCTCTGTCTGTAATCTGCGGCAAGCCCCGGTCTGCCAACCGTATCGCACATCTCGGCTGCTGCATTGAGTGCTGCAGCATACATAAACGAGGTCACGGTGATCGGCTCTTCCCTGCCGCCGTTCGGCACACCGATCCACCAGCCCGGCACCCAGTCCACAAAATGCCAATACGGAGTCACACCGATCAAGCCCTCATCGGTCATATAAGGCGCAAAGCCCTCCAAGGCTTTGTCCACAGTTCCCGTCATGGAGCGCACACGGGCAAGCGCATCGGCATCAGCACCCGCATAGCGCAGGTAATCGCGCAGCATCAGCACCCAGAACAGCGTAAAATCGGGAATGATCTGTACCATGACCGAAGGATAATTGGCTTGCAGCATACCATCCGCCATTTGAGAATGGGCAAAATCCGTGATCGACTTAAAAGGCATGCGGTCGTCCGCACTCATACGCATGGTAAACAGCATTTCCAAAGCACTGTCCATGTCGTATTGCTGTTGCTCGTAGTAGGGGCAATCCACGTACATTTCGTGCATGCAGCAAAGCACCGTGTTGCGGCTGATCTCCCACATTTTGTTATATCGCGGATTGGAGCAGGCAAAATCGCCCGCCTTGTCTAACGGATAATGATAAAATGCGTACGTAAACTCACAAAGCGCGAAATCGGGATCTTCAAATTCCACGCGCACAAAGCGAAACGCGCGATACCAGAACGGCTCAAAGGTCTGCGCATCGCCTGTGGCAACAAGACTGTCAAACGCACCGCCCATTTCGGCTGTGGGATCGTCGTAAGCGTCGCGCACGTTCTTGTAGCGATTGCCTGCCGCGTCGGCAACGCTGTAGCACTCAGCGTAGATCAGGCGCACCTTGGTGCCTGCTTTTGCCTTAAAACGGAAATGCAGCTTGGCGGTGGTATACGCACCGGCGTCATATTCCACAAAGCCCTCGCCCTTGCGCACAGCGGTCATGTGACGCACCGGCTCGGTTTCCATCTGCGGAATGGGACGGGGAGACATGACGTAGGTTTCGCTCAAGCCGAAATGATTATAGCATCCTCTATCCAGCGCGGGCTCATATGCTTTTTCCACAGGAACGGCTGCGCGCTGCGATGCTCCCGACCACTGCTCAAAGGGCGGGATCGAGATATGCAGCCCCGGCATATTGGAAAACGCACAGTTTTCCTCCACCTCGCACGTCCAGCTCTCGTCGGTACCAATGGCGGTGACCTCGCCGTCTGCCTCCAGCTTACCGTCAAACCAGAAAGCGGGCTTGGAGTTACGGAAAACCGAGATAAAATAGCCCTCCGTGACGTACAGCACCTTGGCAACCAGCACGTTCTTACCCTCGACCAGATAGGGGGTCAGATCCTCGGTTTCATAATAAGTCACGTATGACGAGCCCTGACAAGGCCCCTCGGACACAAGATGACCGTTGAGATACAGCGCATAGCGGGTATCCCCACACGCGGACGCTTTGAGTGAAGCTCCCGCAGGAGCATCAAATTCCTTGGTAAAATAGTAAAATTCGGGCGCTGACGGTCTGCGGTCAGCTCTGATCCAAAAGCTCATAACATAATCCTCCTTACTCTTTATTCCAGAATATTGGACGTAATATAATCCACGCCCCATGCAACAAGGTCGCGGGCGCGCTCCGGCCAGTCGCAGGTCCAGACGTTGACCTTGATCCCGCGGCTGTGAATGCGCTCCACCAGCTCCTTGGTGGTGGTAAAAATGTGTATATCCAAATCAAAACCCAAGGCTGCGATCTCATCCAAAAAAGCATCGGTAAACTCCCGCTTTTCATCTGTCAGGTACTGCACTGCGCACTCGGGGATCAGTTCACGCATCCCGGTCAGATTTTCCATGTAAAACGAAATGAACACCACACCGTCCACATAATCCATAGCACGGTACTGCTCTGCCACACAGGCCAGCGCTTCGGGCTGCATGGGATGCTTGAGCTCCAGCACGCAGATCTTTCCGTATTTTTTGCAAATATGGATGTATTCCTGCAGGGACGGAATGCGTAAATCGGCACGCGTTTTTGTGCCGCCTGCCGCCAAGCCGTAGTTTTCCATGCCGTAGAAAAACGGACGGTCATACAACGCAAGACTTTGCAGCTCTTCCAGCGTGCTCTCGGCCACCGTCAGCTCCACGGGGCAGATCCCCGCCGTGGTGGCATTGTGCAGCACGGCCATGCTGTCCTTTGCTACGCGCACGTCACATTCAATGCCCCAATATGAGCGATTTCCCGCAGCAATGAATCCTGCGCAGGTATTGGAGGTTTCCATGCCCATCAGTCCCGCATGGGCAACCATTTGTGTGTGACCCTTATCAATTTTGATCGTATCCAACGTAAGCCACCCCTTTCGCATCTTTCCCTTATTATACCATATCTCTCGGGATTTGTCTATGGGTCTTTGTCTATTCCCCCAAGGAAGACGGGGATTTTGCAAGAAAATTCTCCAATTCCAACACGGCAAAATTGCCGCGGGGTATTGCCAAACGCGAAAAAATGGTTTATAATTATGATGTATAAATATGGCTACATAAATTTTAAGATTTGGAGAATACAGATATGAAGCTTGGTATCGTCGGTCTGCCCAACGTGGGCAAGTCCACTTTGTTTAACGCACTGACCAACGCGGGTGCTGAATCCGCGAACTACCCTTTCTGCACCATTGAGCCCAACGTTGGCGTGGTGCCCGTACCGGACAAGCGTCTGGACGTGCTGGCAGAAATGTACAAGCCCGAAAAGCTGACCCCCGCTGTTTGCGAATTCGTGGACATTGCGGGTCTTGTCAAGGGCGCATCCAAGGGCGAGGGCTTGGGTAACCAGTTCCTTTCCAACATTCGCGAATGTGATGCAATTTTGCACATCATCCGCTGCTTCGAAAATGACGACATCATTCACGTAGAGGGCAGCATTGACCCCATGCGTGACCTGGAAACCATCAACATGGAGCTGATCCTTTCCGATATGGAAATGATGGAGCGCCGCATTGAGCGCACCACCAAGGCTATGCGTGCCGACAAGTCGCTGGCAGCACAGATGGAGGTCTTTAAGAAGATCCTGGCAGCACTGGAAGAAGGCCTTTGCGCACGCACCGTCGTGCTGACTCCCGACGAGGAAGAGCTGCTGGCGGATACCCACCTACTCACCCGTATGCCCGTCATTTACGTAGCGAACGTCAGCGAGGACGAGGCAGGCAGCGAGCCTGTCGGCAACCCCGGCTACGCAGCACTCAAGGAATACGCCAAGAGTGAGCACAGCGAGATCATGTGGATCTGCGCAGGCATTGAAGCTGAAATTGCAGAATTGGATGCCGAGGAAAAGGCACTCTTTATGGAGGACATGGGCATTGAGGAGAGCGGTCTTGACAAGCTGATCAAGGCAAGCTATTCCCTCTTGGGTCTGACCTCTTACATGACCGCAGGCCCCAAGGAGGTTCGCGCTTGGACCATCACCAAGGGTACCAAAGCACCGCAGGCTGCGGGCAAGATCCACAGCGACTTTGAGCGCGGCTTTATCCGTGCCGAGGTGGTTTCCTATGACGACCTGATCAAGCTGGGCAGCGTTGCCGCTTGCAAGGACGCAGGCCTTTACCGCAGCGAGGGTAAGGACTACGTCATGCAGGACAGCGACATCGTACTGTTCCGCTTTAACGTCTGAGTGATGCTGTGCATCTGAGGTAATTTACATGAGAATGAGAAGAAAGAAGCACGGTGCCGAGAGAATCGCTGCCTGCTCTGCCCTTTTGATCGAACATCCCGAGCTGCTGATGGCTGATCCCTGTGCGGCTTTCCCCGAAAAAAAGCCGCTCTCTCTTGAGATCGGCTGCGGCAAGGGTGCATTTGCCTGCGGAACGGCAGCCGCTCATCCCGATATGAATCTGATCGCCATGGAGCGCGTAGCCGACGTGGCTTGTCTTGCGCTTGAAAAGGCAAGCGCATGCGCAGATCAGCGTCCCGACAACCTGCGCTTTATCATTGGAAATGCGGAAAATCTGCCCGAATGGCTGCCTGCGCATTCGCTGGACACCATTTACCTGAATTTCAGCGATCCTTGGCCCAAGAGCGGCTACAAAAAGCGCAGACTGACGCACCGCGGCTTTCTTGAAAAGTACCGCGAGCTGCTCGTCCCCGGCGGTATGCTGAAATTCAAAACCGACAACCACGACCTGTTCTTCTTCAGTCTTGAAGAATTTGAGGCTTGCGGCTTAGAGATCGTTTGGAAAACCGAGGATCTGCATGCAAGCGAAATGGCGGCAACAAACGTCATGACCGAATACGAGGCAAACTTCTCCTCCAAGGGCATGCCTATTTACTGTGCGCACGTGCGCTTTCCCGCATGAGTACGCCTGCAGTTGAGCCGAGCGGCATTCTGCTCATCAACAAGCACGCGGGCGCAACCTCGCACGACATTGTCTACAAGGTACGTCGCGCGTTGCACACAAAACGCGTAGGTCATACAGGCACGCTTGATCCCATGGCTACGGGCGTTCTGGTCGTGCTTGTGGGCAGAGCAGCTAAGGCATGCGAGTACGTCAGCCACGACCGCAAGGTCTACAGGGCTACGCTGCGCCTGGGTTTGACTACCGACACCGAGGACGTCACGGGAACGGTGCTGACCACGTGCGATACACTGCCCTCTCCCGATCGGGTGGCGGAGGCGTGCAGCCGCTTTACAGGCAAGATCCAACAGATCCCGCCCATGTACAGCGCCTTAAAGGTGGATGGCCAAAAGCTTTGCGACCTTGCGCGCAAGGGGATCGAAGTAGAAAGAGCGGCACGCGAGGTCGAGATCTATTCGCTTTCCTGCGAACCGACCGACTCCGAGCGTGATTACATTCTCACCGTAGATTGCTCGGGCGGCACTTACATCCGCACGCTTTGCGCCGACATTGGCGCAGCCTTGGGCTGCGGCGGTGTCATGACAACCTTGGAGCGCGTGCAAACGGGTACTTTCCCTTTGGATCAATGCATTACGACCGCAGAGTTGGAGGCCATGGACGACGCGCAAAGAATCGCGCGCTTGCTCACCGTTGAGGTGCTGTTCTCCGATTTGCCCCGTGTTTGCCTTTCGGATTTTTACAAAAGGCTTTGCCGAAATGGCTGCGAGATCTATCAAAACAAGATACACACGAATTTTAAAGTAGGTCAGCGCGTACGCATCTGTGACGCAAACGGGCATTTCTTTGCCCTTGGTGAGGTGCGAGAGTACGAGGGCGGCACAGCCATTGCCATGATCAAGCTGTTTGAATTAGAATAAACACTCCATCGGCAAGGGGTTACTCCCACCGTTATCGGCAAGAGCAAGCTCCTGCCCTACCGAAACGAGGTTTGGTATGAAACAGAACATCAGATTTTTTTGCTTATTGTGCTTCATAGCGATTTTGAGCTCGTCTTTCTTTTCATCGTGCGGCTCTTTGAGCGACTCCGACAGAATGACGCTCAACATCGTTGATGATCCGAACGGCTCAGGGAAAACCTGTGAGATCTATGACTTTAACGGAGAGGAAATCACAAAGCTCGTCATTCCCCGCAAGGCACGTGGCTATAAGATCATTGGCATAGGCACCGGTGCATTTTCCGGCTGCAATAACCTGACGAACGTCAAGCTCCCCCGAGGTATTCTGTACATCGGTGCAAGCGGCTTTGCGGGCTGTGAAAGCTTAGAAAACATAGAGCTTCCCGACAGCCTCACGGAAATACACAATTATGCTTTTTCAAATTGCCGATCCTTGACGCAAATTCACTTTCCCGACAGTATAACACTCATTGATCATGCTGCATTTCAAGGCTGCTCCTCTCTGTCGGAAATTGACCTTCCCGACAGCCTGGCAGCTATCGGAGAAGGTGCATTTGAGGAATGCACCTCATTGAAAAACGTGGTCATTCCGGACAGCATATTCAATATAGGCAATCGGTCCTTCAAAAATTGCACTTCCTTAAAGAGCGTGACATTCGGCAAGGGCTTGGAAATCGTCGGTTCCGCGTCCTTTTCCGGCTGTACCGCTTTGGAGCATGTAAATTTTCCCGAGGACATAACGATTGATATGTCTGCGGGGAGATTCGGAGTGGAGGTCGGTGACTACGCCTTTTCAGACTGCGTTTCCTTGAAAAGCATTACCATTACCAACGGTGTAAGTAGCGTGAGCAATTTTGCATTCCAAAATTGCACCGCTTTGACGGATGTAACGCTGGGAAATGATTTGTGTACGGTTGGACCGGGTCTGTTCTACGGTTGCACTGCTCTGGAGAGCATTGTGCTCCCGGACAAAATATATGATGTCACAAGTACGATGTTTTATGGCTGTACGAGCTTGAAAAACGTAGATTTGGGAGATGGCGTAAATATCAACATAATAGGTGCCGCTGCCTTTTTCGGATGTACCTCCCTTGAGAGCATTGCTCTGCCCGAATACGTTCAATACATTGATCGTGAGGCATTTCAGAATTGCACAGCTCTGACGAAAATCACTATCCCCGCAGACATCTATATGATTGACCAAAAGGCCTTCTTCGGCTGCTCTTCCCTAACCTCGATCCATTACGGTGGCACGATGAAGCAATGGAATAGCATCCGGCTCGGTGATGACTGGGACAGCGGTACGGCGAACTATACTGTATATTGCACAGACGGTACACTGACTAAACAAAACCCTTGACCTACCCAATTGAACGTATCTGAGAGAATCTCTGATATTTCCTTATTTCTGCATATTAAAAGCACCGGCGTGATACTCCACCAAGAGTATCACGCCGGTTTCGGTTCGTTACTTTTTGAAAGTCTTTATCCTTTGGCAGCAAGCAATAGAACAGGCAAGATAAAGCCGACTACTGTTGTAATGATGTCGATCAATTTGAACTTAAAGCCTCTTCTGTAAATCAGATACCCCGATAGCATGAAGATCAGATAGAATAGCATCAGAATTGGTTGGAATCCAACCCCGGTAAGCAACATATAACAGTAACCGTATATCGGGATGAGCGTTTTGTAACCGACCAAGGAGTTTGATATTTCCCCTGCCCGCTCGGCTCCCTTTTTCACAAAGCTGACCACGTATCCTTGGGCTGCTGCAATACCCACAGCACCCCAGAAAAAGAACATATACCAACACTCATGTATCGCTTCGGCATTCGAATCCCAGCGCGAAGGATGATTGATTTCAATCAGATCCTGGTAAAGTACGGTGAGATTGTTCATTGGCGTATACAGGATTCCCCAGCCGCTCAACTTTCCGGCAAGCTCGTATTCAAACACAAAATCCCACGTGACGGCTACCAAAGCCGGCAGAAAAATCCACAGTGCACAAAACAGCACGCCGTCTGCCACGGTGTTCGCTTGGATAAACAGGAATGAAAAGACACTATAGATCACAAACGCCAACAAAAGCGAGAGCACATAGTACACAAACATGTACCCAAGTGCAAAGTAATCAGTTTGCAGCGCAAGCCAAAGATAGCTTGCGACAAAGGTGAACGAATAAATGACAATCACCTGAATCCATCCGCTGACAAAATGGACGAGTGCCAGTTTGCTGCGCTTGATCGGAAAGAAATACAGCGTATCAAGATTTCTGCGGTTTTTGAGTCCCGAAAGCTCAAAAAGCGGCACAATGCTTGCCGTAACACAAAGGGCGATTGCAAGCATGTAAAGCCCGCTTTGGCAACCTTCCACATACCGCGATGTATTGCATTCGTTAATACCTACCAAGCATACCGCAACCAAGAGTGCTGAAAGGATCAGCGTTCTGATTGCGCTGTTTTTTAATCTGTAAACAAGATAGCGATAAAACGTTTTCATTTCAAATACCCCCTGTTCTCTACCTCATGGATAAAGATCTCTTCAAAATCCATGGGCATTTCTTCTATCACCGCAGGGTTCAGCTTTTGCAGTAAGGGCAAAAGCTCGGTACTGTTCCCTTCAAGCACAACGCGCACAAAGCGTCCGCTCTTTTCAAGCGAGGTCACGGGCAGGTGCGCAAAAGCATCGTCGGAAATCTCTTCTAAAAATGCAAGCTGGAACTTACAGAAACGATTGACCTTTTCGGCTATATCGCCCGAGCTGGACACGGTCATATTATCCAACAGGACGTACGTGTCACAAAAGTCCTCCAGCTCACGCAGTGAATGGCTTGAAATGATGACAGAGGTACCGTATTGCTCAACAAACTCGTTGAGTGCCCGTTTGAAAGTCAGACGCGAAAGCGGATCAAGGCCGTCAAACGCCTCGTCAAGCAACAGATATTTCGGCTTGACTGCAAGGGCTAAGGAAATGTACAGCTGCCTGCGCATACCCTTGGAAAAATTCCGGATTGGTTTTTTGGGGTCAAGAGAAAAATTCTTCATGAATTGCACAAAGATCTCGCGATCGATCCCGGGGTAAAAGACCTTGTACATTTTGTAAAGATTCTCTCCCGTTGTATAAATGGTAAAATACGGATCGTCCGGCAGGAAAAACAATTGCTCGCGTGCGTCCTCTTCGGCAACGCTTTTGCCATCTATGAGAATTTCACCTTGCTTTACGGTATATACACCCGAGATCAAGCGGAGCAGTGTGGTTTTGCCGGCACCGTTAATGCCTACAAGTCCCATAACACTGCCTTCCTGCAGCGTCAGGTTGACGTTTGTCAATATGATCTTTTCATCAATATCATGTCCCAGATTTTTTACCTCAATCATTGCTTCCGTATACCTCCTCTATCCAATCTAAAACCGTTTGCTTGTCTATGCCGCGATCCCGCATCGCGTAAATCAGCGCAAGATCCGCATTCTCAGTCTTGTGTTCCCTACCGCCCTTATAAGTCACGTACACACCCTTTTTGGGCAAGGAGCAAATATACCCGTCCTGTTCAAGCTTGGCATATGCCTTTGCCACAGTGTTGGGATTGACCGAAAGTTCGCCCGCCGCTACTCTGACTGAGGGCAGCTTTTCACCATCCCTGATGATGCCTTGCCTGATATACTCCTTGTATCTTTGGGCAATTTCCAGATAGATATCCTGATTGCCCGAAAAGCTGAATTTCATAGGCTCCTCCCTTCTTCTGTATTATCTGTACTATCTGTATCATGTGTATCATACCATACATTGGTTGGGTTGTCAATAACTTTTGAAAAATTCCATAAAAAAAGAGCCGATAAAGGCTCCTTCTCATAAGGAAGTTGGCAAGTGCGTTGTAGGGACCGACGTCCTCGGCGGTCCGTTAAGGTAAAAATTTGATACGCTGTAAACAAAGAATTAACCCCGACAGATCTTCAAAGTCTGTTGGGGTAATTTTATTTTGTTTTGTTCGATAAATTGGAATTTGTTATTCTACTACGAATTCTGTCCACTCTATTTTGTTGTATTGCATGACATCCACAGACTTTTTCATGCCCAGCTTCTCATAGAACCCAACTGCATTTTCGTTGGCAATCAAATAAACCGCAATATCCTTTTCGCCACCCGCGATGCTGTGGGCGGTTCTCATCAGCTGTCTGCCAATACCTTGTCCTGTGTAAGCTCTGTCTACACCCAAATCTGTAACATAAAGCCAATAAGCAAAATCAGTTAAGCCAAACAAAACACCTACAACAATGCCATCTTCATTTCGGGCTACAAGGCTGATAGAAGCAGTTGTAACAAGTTTAGCAATTCTATCCTCAAACCGTTCTTTTGGGTATTGAGACCCTAAGTCTGTTCTTTTTAGAAATGCTATATATTCTTCCGCAGAAATTCGTTCTTCCAAAATTTTTACCTTCTCGTTCATACAATGCCTCCGTAAAATTCTTATTTATCGTTCTGTTTTATCGCAAGTTTCGCCTTTGTATTACAAAGGCATCGGGCAACGCCCATACCCCTATAATGCTGATTGTATTATATCATAAATCAGCAGAGAAAGCAAGAGTGATATTCCGACTTCGTCGGAGTGATATTATACGGCTTCGCCGTGTAGTGATATTGTTCGGCTTTGCCTCACAGTGATATTTTATTCGCCTCCAAAACTCGCGAAGCGAATATCACTCGGCGCAAGACGAATATCACTGCGAAGCAATAGAACTCGCCGCAGGCGAATAAAACTGCGAGACTTCCTTATGAGAAGTCTCGCAAACGGCCTTTTTTCAATCAAACTTTTTGCACAGGTGATCTGTGCAATTTTTACACTTGAGCGACTGATTATATGTATCGGTAAAGCGCTCGGGGTGCGTATACACTTGAATTTCCCAAATGACGAAGATCACGGTTGCAAGACCTGCAAGCGACCAGGAATACACACCGGGAATAAACAAAAACGGCGTGAACATCATAAAGTGATCCCAGTTAAAAATACGGCAGGTGGTGCAGCAGCGGTTCTTCATCATCCACACGCGGAAAGGACACCAGAATAATACGCAGATCAGGTCGCACACATAAAATGCCCCCACGAAAAGCAACGGGAACCAATATGCTCCCATCGGTTTTAGCCACACGAACCATACTACAGCCAATGCGGCAGTCAAGGGCCCCCAAAAGCACCAAACCCTCAAAGCCTCCTTGATATATCTCTTTCTAAGTGCTTTTCGGTCAACGTTCTCACATTTTGCACATGGGCTGAAGTTTCTGCGGAACACCTTTAGCGATCCCATTGCGTACAGGCCCTTGCTGGGTACGATTTGAAAGATCATGTCAAACATCCAAACGCCCCACAAGAAATACAAAAACAGATGCGTTGGATGGAATTGGGCAAACAGCACCGTACCTTCTATGATGTTGGCAGTTTCCGGCCGAAATATGCACAAAAGAATGAGTGCAATCAGCACAAAACAACGGTAAAGAAAGCGCAACAAGTACGTTTTCTTCATTTTTGACATATGCTTCACGAACATATCACGTGTTCCTCTTAGACTGTCGGCGCTTGAGTGATTTCAGTTCAGCCATAAACGAATCAATATCATTGAATTCACGGTATACGGAAGCGAAACGCACGTACGCCACCTCATCACGCTCACGCAACAGATCCATAACCATTTCGCCAAGCTCTTTGGACGTAACCTCCTGGCGCAGCGTATTCTGCAGCTCCTGCTCGATCATGTTCACGATTTCTTCCGCATTGACAGGGCGCTTTTGTGTTGCCTTAAGCACGCCTACCAACAGCTTAGCCTTATCGAACAGCTGCTTTTCCCCACTCTTTTTGACAACAAAGATCTGTACCGATTCCATGATCTCAAAAGTAGTAAAGCGTTTTTGACACTGCAGACACTCACGTCTGCGGCGAATACTGCTGCCATCGTTGACAGGTCTGGAATCCACGACTTTGCTCTCCGCAAATCCACAAGCAGGACAATTCATAAAAATCTATTTCCTCCGACAGAATAATTTGACTCTTAGACAAGTATATCATATTTTGTGCCATTTGTAAAGCCTTTCCACAAGATATTGTGTCAATTCTTGCAAAAAAAACGCGAAATTTCAATATTTAGGGGTTCTTTTCCGAGATTCTGTCTGAATTTCCGGCACTTCCCTGTCGCATTTTTCTAAAAAATATGATATGATGAATACAGAAAAGCATGGAGGTTACTATGAAAGCAAAAAAACGCATACGGCGGACGCATTCACTCACGCCCGCCGCATTTTATACTGCCCTTTTCGGGCTCAATTTACTCGCCATTGCCATTTGTGACACCGCCATTCGGACCGATGCAGCCATCTCGCACAATCCCAATCTGATCGGTTGCGTGTACATACCCGCCTTGGAATACGTGCTTGGCGGCTTAGTTGTACTGACCGGTGGTGTGCTTCTGATCGATTATATACAAAGGCACTGATCAATATTCCTCAAAGATGTCGAATATGCGCTTTTGCACCAACGGGGCTGTCAATCGGTCGATTGCATAAGCCTGTCTGAGCAGCTCGCCCGGTACGTAATCGTCATATTTCTCGAATACAGGCAGCTCCCCTGCTTCTACAAGGCTTTGGCAGTCAATGCCCTGTTCGGCAATCATCAAAAGCTCGCGAATGAGTGCGAAATCACCACTGCCTTCCATTTTGAAGGTGATATAGTAGCAGCCCTCAAACTCAATCCCCGAAATACCCAGCTGCTTGGCATGCTTTTTGAGCAAGCGACGCAGCGTGCGGAAGGCGCGCGTGCCAAGCCATGGGAACAGGCACCAGCTATAACCGCCCAAATGAATGAGCGAATGCTCGTGCATGCCGGTGTTATGCGCTACGTGACGTGCCATATCAAGTCTTGCGCGTGCGTTATCCTTGAGATACGGATAGACCGTATCCTCGATCAAAATCTGCTTCATGCGCTCAAGAATCTTGGTATGAATTTCCCCAAAATCACCCGGCCAGGAGATCTCCATTTTGCCCTCTACGCTCTTGACGTAGATCAGCTTGCGTGAGATATCCAGCTCCTCGACCTCCCAGACGCGCCCTGCCAGCGCAAAGCGGTCACCCACGGGGGGCGGTGTGGTAATGGTGCCGATCTCATCCGAGCCGCAGCGCACGGTATAGTCTTCACTGTCCTTGAACACCGCGTAAAAGCGGAAGCTTTTCAAGAGTCTTTCACCCGCAAGTCCCACGATCAGTCCCTTTTCCTCGGTCATTTCGAGGAAATCGTTGTTGAGCATGGAGATCATGAGTACCTTGTAATCCTCTTTTCTTACGTTCAGAAAAGGCGGCAGTGATAGCACCTTGGCAGCCAATGCCGCAGGCGTCAGCTCGCCTTGTGCGGCAAGAATACTCAGCGTTTGATGGAACAAGAGCGAATACGGCAGCTTCTTTTTCATGGGCGGCTCGATAAAGCGCTCCTCAATGTACAGCTGCACAATGGCGATGCCGCGCAAAAGCTCCCATGGAATCAGCTGCGGCAAGGGTGTGTTGGGCAGCGGATCCTCCTCGCGGAACACCATCATCATCTCGGGCGGCTGGCCGCGTCTGCCCGAGCGGCCAAGACGCTGCAAGAACCCCGAAACCGAATTGGGTGCCTGATTTTGCAGCACGCGCTCAAGTCTGCCGATATCAATGCCCAGCTCCATGGTCACCGTGGCGCAGGTCACGGCAAATTCTTCCTCGTTTTTCATCTTAAGCTCGGCCTCCTCACGCAAAGATGCGGAAAGGTTGCCGTGATGGATCAGGAATACGTCGCGATCGCCTCTTGCATGCGCGATCTGACGGAAGGTAGCACACAAATATTCGGTTTCTTCCCTGGAATTGGAAAACACCAGAGATTTTTTGTCCTTGACGCAATCGTACATGTATTCAAAGCCTGCATCCAGCATAGCAGGTGTTTCGACAAGCTCTTCACCGTCCTTCTCGGATTCCTGTTTGCTTTGCGTTGCCTTGGGATTTTGCACGTAAAAATGCTCCATACCCAGCCGCCAACGGATCTTGCCCTCGTCGAACAGCGGCACGTCGGTCTGTCTGCCCGTGCCCTCACTCAGCCAATCAGCAGCTCCTTGCGGGTCACCGATGGTAGCAGAGAGTCCCACGCGGCGCACGTCATGCCCGATCAAATGTATCATTCTGTCCAGCTGACAGCGGATCTGATTGCCGCGGTCTGTACCTGTGAGCGTGTGAATCTCGTCAATGACCACGTAACGCAGATCTCCAAACAATCTCGGAATATCGTTGGAGCGGTTTATTAACATAGCCTCCAGCGATTCGGGTGTGATTTGCAGCACGCCCTTGGGATTTTCCAAAAGCTTGCGCTTATGCGAAGCGGCCACGTCCCCATGCCAATGCGTCACGGGAATACCGCTTTGGTCAAGCAGCTGCTCTATGCGGAAAAACTGGTCGTTGATCAAGCTTTTGAGGGGAGCGATATAGATCACACCGATGCTGCTGCTCGGATTATCCCAAAGCTCAGTCAAAATGGGAAAGAAGACTGCCTCTGTCTTACCGCTTGCCGTAGACGAGGTCAGCAGCAGATTGTGATCGGTTTCAAACAAGGTATGTGCCGCTGCCATTTGCACAGGGCGCAGCGATTCCCACGTATTGTTATAGATGAATTCCCTGATAAAATCGGGAAATCTTTCAAATATCTCGTCTGCTCTGGTCATACTCTTCCCTCATCAAAAATCAAGATCGTCCGGAGTAAATTTGCGGGTTTCCGATGCGGGCGATTCTTGAATCGCCCCTACGGTCGCAGGTGCAGCCACGCTCGTGGTCTTGACGATATCCTCAAAGCTTGCGTCCGGATTCTGCATCAGCACGTTGAGCACGGTCATATAGTCGCGCAGCATCTCACGCGGTGTGATCATGCTGTCCGCGCCCGCACGCGAAAGGCAGGTTTGCAAAAAGGCTACCTGCTGTTCCTTTGTGATGCGAGGAGTGATGTTATAATACTGCGCATAAAGCTGCGTGATACGGGTGATCAGGGCAAACAGCTCGTCATCGGAAAGTCTGCGCAGACGGATCACCGGCCCGATCAGATTCTTGAACCCATCGGGCGTAAATCGGCTGTCGCACAGGCGCGAACGCAAGGCTTCGTAGGAGAAAAGGCCTCTGCGGCTATCCTCCAGAAATTGCGGTGTACCGCCGAATACGATCTCAAGTCCCGGGGCGCGTCCCTGCAGCGTATCGTTGAACATTGAAAGGATCTTTTCGTAATTGTTCTCACGGCTGACGCGGTGCACGATCTTATAGAGATTGACGCACTCGTCGATAAATACCACCAGACCGCGGTAGCCCATCAGGCGCACAAGAGAGGCCCAAAGCTTGAGAAAATCGTACCAGTTATCGTCGTCAATAATCACCGACACCGAAAATCCGAGCGCATTTTTGGCCTCGGTCTTGGTGGAAAACTCGCCTCGCAACCAACGCAGGCAAGCGCTCATGACCTCGCGGTCGTTCTCAGAGCCGCTGATATAGGCGCGGTAGTAGGCAGTGATCACACGGGCAAAGTCAAAGCCGCCCACCAAAAATTCCACCTCGGAGAGCTTTTGCATCACACGCGCGTTCAAAGCGCTCTCAAAGGATACGGAATCGGGCGCATAGCCCTGTGCGACAAGCTCTGCCTGCAGGGACGATATCCATCTGGCAATGATCTTAGGCAAGGCGCCGCCGTCGGGGGATGCCTTGGAGGCCAAATTTTTCATCAACTCACGGTAAGTTGCCACACCGCTGCCTCCCGTACCGTACAAACGACGCTCGGGAGAGAGGTCACAATCTGCCGTGATAAAATCGCGCTCCAGTGCGTATCCGCGGATCAGCTGCATCAGAAAGCTTTTACCGCTGCCGTATCTGCCCACCAAAAAGCGCATGCCGGCACCGCCCTCATTGACCTGCTTCAGGTCGGACAAGAGGGCCGCGATCTCGTCCTGCCGCCCAATGGCGATATAAGGTGCGCCCGCACGCGGGACGACACCTGCCGAAACAGATGCAAGCAACGCACCCAGCACACGTCTTGGTACTTGTTGTTGTATTTTCTGATCCATACTTATTCCTCCCAAAGAAAGCTCATCTGCTCTCTGTAATCCTCTATGATAATGTATCCGTCATCGCCCTGCTCCAGAATCACATCACCGAACACGTCGGCTGCGATCTCATTAATCTCATCCGCCACCGCGTCCACCATTTTACCCATGGTGCGTGCAACATTTCTTTGTGCGGACGCGTTTTCTGCTGCGACAGCCGCAATAAAGGGCATATAATCGGCAAGGGCATCTGCCAGAACGTTGTTGTCTTGCGGGCCGTCGAAGACGTCGGCCCCTACGGGATTGGGTTGTGCGGGCGAATCGTGATTCGCCCCTACGGGGTTGGGCGGGGCGTCGGGGACGTCGGCCCCTACGGTTTCGAACGCTTCGACCAGTTTTTTGGTGGTCTCCCAAGAGGCTTGCTCGATCTCGGCACTGTGCGAAAGATCCAACGGAGCTGTGGGCAGGTCGTACAGCTTTTCATACTGCTCTACCTGTTCCTGCTCACGGCTTTTCATGCGCGGCACCAGACGATCAAGATAACCGTCCATCTCACGCTTGATCTCATCCGACAAGGTGTTCACACTCAGACGCGATTTAACACCCATATGAGCGCGAATACGGTTTTCGGTATATTTGACCATATCCGTCACGGCAAATCGCAGCTCGTGCGAGCGCGATACCGAGCAATAACGCACTTCAATCCGTTTTTTGATTCGATGCGAACAAAGGGCTGCCACGTAGCTGTCACGGCTGATCACGCTCTCCTGCACACTGCCCTTGCCGCGCAGGATCTCTGCACCTGCACCGTTTTGCTCCAGCAGATAGACCAGCACGCCGGGAATGATCTCATCGTAAAGAGCCTTGCTCTCTCCCGTGGCAAATTTACTCTTGCGATAGTCATACTGGCAGCAAAAACCCAGCAAAGCCTTGGCGTAGGCTTGTGCTCCACCGGCTTGTTCTCCGCAATCAAGATAAAACTCCTTGAGCGATGCGGCCGCCAGCACGTCGTCACGAATAGACTCCAGCTGTTGCACAGGGGCAGACAGGCCGTGAAGCAAGCAATAATCGCAGATCCACTCGGCAAAATAGCGATCCAGACGCGGCACGTCCTTATGGTATGCGACCCACAGGCTGCACAGCGCGTCACGCACCTTTTCGGGATGATCGTCGGGCAGATTGATCAATTCGTACATATTCAGCAAAATATAGCTGTAATCCGCAGGCAGGTAAATACCGTTTGAGCGGATATTTTCGCGCCACCAAAGATAATAGGAAAGCTGCGCCTTGGTCATCTGCCCATATTGCGGCATATAGGAGAAAAATCCCACGTGCGGAGCTTCCTTGCCGTGGATCTTGCGCAGATATTCACCGTCGCGGCAGAATTTCTCATAATAAGTATAGCCCGATTTCCAGGGGTAAACACTGACGCGATGCACAAGTCCGCCCTTCATGTCGTATACCGCTTCGGGAGTGATGGGGGCTTCGGGCGCGGGGCTTCTTTTCGTGGGTACGGTTCGGCTGAGCTTGGCCTCGGAGTGATCTGCTTGCGGCTTGGCAGCCGTTACCTCAATCTCCACAGCATCCGTCGCACCGGGCTTTCGCTGTACACCGGGGCGCTTGGCAGGCATGAGTCCGTCAATGTCCCAAAAGGCGTCCAGTTCGTCTTTTCTCTTGTTTGAGCCCATATTTCTCCCCCTTTTCTGCATTTCTTGTAATTAATAATTATATCACAGTTTCGCATGCGTGTCAATGCATATCAAACTATTTGCAGAGATTTCGGAGTTCAAAAATCGCAGGCGGGCATTGACACGGTACGCTCGGAATGGTATAATCAAATCATCCCCTCTTTTGAAAGGAGTCACGTATGGCACGCTATCTCGTCAAAGACAAATATACTTATGAAAAAATCAGACAGACCGACTATACCTATGCGCCCGACAACTGGGCTCTTTCGCAAAATCATGTGGACGGACGCTTTGTTTTTGAAGCTGCCGAGCAGATTGGAAAATGGACTCTGTGCGCAAATGCCGCTCCTACCGAGGTGATGCTCTCTCCCGAGCAGCGAGTGCGATTTGCAAAGGTTTCGGGCTTTATGATCTCGCAAGCAGTCGGTGAAGGCATGCTTTGCCGCGTAACGCTTTGGGGCGAGAGCGGCGAATCCTTCTGCTCTGTATGCTACATGACCGAGGCCTCTCGCCTGTTCTCCACACGTAAGATGGACTTTATCCCCGTACGCATGACGCTGGAGGTACGCGCGTACGATCCCAAATGGGACGTACCCGAAACAGAAATTTCCATGTGCTTTGGTTATGCGCTGGACAATCTTGGCACGGTGGGCGGTCAATCTCATTTTTATTCGGTCAAGGGCGGCACGCTGGAAGACGATGGCGGAGCCCTGATACTGACCTTGAACGGAAAAGCCGAACTGACCTCTCCCCTGTTCCCGGATCATGCAGGCACGCCTTACAATATGCTCATGCCAAGGCGCAATACCGTATTTATGGTCATGTCGAATCGCTCGACCGCCAAGACCGCTACTCTGTACTATACCACAACGAAATACCCGGGAAATGACGCTGAACGGTGCGGCAAATGCATTACGCTGGCTACAGATGACAAGCCGCACGCCTACTATTTCAACCTCTCGGACACTCCATGGTGTGACGGCCGTCTTTCTCAGTTTTCACTGTGCGCTGAAGGCGAAGGCGCACTGATCATTCACCGCTATTCCTTTGAGCAGGAAAAGCCCCTGATCGATTATGCGGGCACCATCACCTCATGCGTAGCTGATCCCGAAGCCAAAACCATTCAGGTGTGCGGTAAGGCCGATACGGCCAAGCTTGCCGCATACAAGGATGGCATGATCAAAATCTACGCCACTACTATGGCCAATGCGCCATCGGCAGCAGGGATTGAGAACACATCCGGCAAACGTTTGATCGGACAGGCTCCGCTGACCGAGGACTTTTGCATTGACGGCATCCCATTATATGACACCTGCACCACGCTGCTCCCCTACCAGCTCATCGCCTTTGCCGAAGCCGCAGGCTGTGAGCCGCTCTGTCTTTGCGAACGCTTTTATATTGAAAACTACGAGGATTTTGATACAAATCCATATGCATTTGATCTGCCCGAATACACGCTTTCCGTGCTTGACTGCGGTGCATACGGTGATGCGGTACACGACGACACGGCAGCAATCCAACAGGCGATTGACCGCGTTTCGTCAGCCGGCGGCGGACGCGTGCTGTTACCGGGCTCGGACGAGCTGTACGGGCGACGCTATATCGTCACCTCTCTGCTCATGCGTTCATGCGTAGAGCTGCACTTTGAAAACGGCGCAATACTGTGGCAATCCCAGTTGAAGGATGACTATGATTATGAGGTCACCTACGGTCATGACGGTGTGATTCCCGGCATCAACTGGACACACTGCTTGCACGTTTGCAATCTGCCTTTGATCCAAGGCGCCAATCTGCACCACATCAAGATCACGGGCAAGGGCTCTGTCCGCATGATGGATACGGGCAGTGAGGAGGGCGTGGATATGCCCGGATATGCCTCGGGCTGCCCCGATCGCATCCACGTCATTCCGATCGGATTCTTCTGCGTGGAATGGTGCGAATGCCGCGATTTCGAGATCATACGTTCCAACAATTATCACACAGAATTCAATCACTCGCGCTACGTGTACCTTGCCAATCTCCGTCTGCATGAAGTCAAATGCGTCAGCGGAGACGGCTTTGGCGTGGCGGGAGCTAAGCACGTGACGGTCAATCGCTGCTTCTTCCAGTCCAACGACGATGGCGTGGTTATGTCCTGCCATTACTTTGATCCCCGAGGCATTTTATGGTGGACCAATATGATGGGCGAGGATAACGGCTGCCGCCACATTACAGCACTGCACTCCTATATCAACTCAGGCGGAGGAAAGGCGCTGGCGTTCATTACCTGGGGCACAAATGACCCCAACCAGGAGCTTGAGGAAATCAGCGACGTTCAGGCTTACGATAACTACCTCGTCTGTGTCAATCCCGTGGGTACGTGGCCGGACAATCCTTACAACGGCCAAGTCCCCTTTGATAACTGCGAAACAGACGATTATTCGCCCGTGAAAAACGTGCGCATATTCGGCAATCGCTACGAGGGGAACTGCACGCTGGGACCTATTGCCTGCACCAACGTACTGACAGACTGCGGCGTGCATTCGACAGACAATTTCCGCAACGGTGACTTTACCTTGGGCGGGCTTGCCAACTGGACGCTTGTGCGCAATACCAATCCCGAAAGCATTGACACGGTTATCTACGCTGACAAGGAAAAGGGACGCATTTCCCACTATGAAGCGGGACGGGTACGCGCCCTGCAAGGGCTTTACCTTGCCATGGGCAAACACATCTTCACAGCACAGGTCATGACAGGCGGTGAAGGCGCGACCATGATCGTGATGCACACCGAAACGGGCAAGATCATAGCTTCCAAGGCGGTTTGCTGCACGCGCCCTACTGTTTTTTCCCTGCCCTTTGAAATTACAGGTGCTGAAGCTGCAGATGTATTCGTGGGCTTTGAGAGCGTTGGCGACTCTATTGACGGTTATGCTATCTTTGACCTGTGCAAAATACACTCTCAAGTGGACCACGAAGCCATTCGCATAGCACGCGAGACTGCTTTTATGAAGCAGATAAACGAGCATTTCGACGTAAAAGCAGCCTTTGCACTGCTTTCCGAGGACGGCAAGGTCTACCTGCAGGCATGTGCCGAAGGGGATCTTTTACTGCCCACGCGCGAGCAATACCAAACACTGACCTTGAACTGCGCGATCCGCCTTGAGCATGTGCATCCCGAAAGCCAGGCACGCGGCTACGGCATACGCTTTGCCGTGCGCGACGGTGGATACCGCGAGCTGCGCGTTTGTCATAAGCAATGCTTGCTGCGCTTGGTTGACGTGCAGGATGGCGTGGAAACCGAGCTTTACTGTCGCCCTAACTTCTTCTTTACCTCCAACGATTTCCACCTGTTTGCGCTGGAGATCGGTACCGAGTGCATCAATATCTGGATCGACGGCTCACTGTACGGCTCGGTCAAGGCAGCCTGCATTCCCGGCAAAGCAGGTGTGTTTATGTGCGACGCGGGCGCTTCGCTTTGTAATCTCTCCATTCAGTAACAAAACCGAGACCGAGCCGCACGGCTCGGTCTCAATTTTCTTTTATCAATTTAATATTTTATCAGTACAACCAACTCGACGGTACCAAAAACGTGTAAGGTGCAGTCACGACGGTATAGATGATCGCCAAGGTAAAACGCTGTTTTTTGTCCAGCTTGCGGAATGTTACAAAATAATTGAGCACAAAGATTAACGCAGCCGATATAAAAAGCGCGGGAACGGTCAAATACGGTTCATCGCCCATACTTCCAACCTCAAAAACGATCATCAAAAGCAGCATGAACGCTGCACCGATTATATCGGACAACATACCAAACCCGAAAATTTGAAATATGTGTCGCTTATAGAAGCGCTTTTTTTCGCTGAACTTCAATACCGCCATACTGATAATCAATACAATACTGTCGATCAGAAAATTGCCGGGCAGGATGATCAACCACATCCACGGAAACATCAAAATCATCCAAAACGGGAACAACACGTTATACAATCTCACATCGTTTTTCTTGTCGTTCATACCGGCAGCTCCTTTATCAAAATTTGCACGGTCTCATTATAGCATCACCTCTCCTTGGAGTCAACAAAAGCAGCTTGAATTTAATAAAAACTTAAGAATTGAAAACTTTTGGCACCAATACTTCAAAAGTCCTTGCTTTTTTGTCGGGAATTCGGTATAATAATGTTAAGTATGAAAAGTTTAAGGAGCACCATCATGAACGCAAAGGAAATTCTGACCAAAGTATACAATTCTCTCAAAGAGGGTGGCTACAACCCGACCGCGCAGATCAGCGGTTACCTGCTCTCGGGCGATCCCACCTACGTCACCGACGTGGACAGCGCACGTGCGCTGATCTGCTCGATCGATCGCGAGCAGCTGCTCTGTGAGCTGGTCAACGGCTATCTTGGCAACTGATATGTCCGCAACACTGATCGGCAAGGATCTTCACCCCTTATCCAAGCCAATTCCCTGCGTGCTGTGCCTTGGCAACTTTGACGGTGTGCATATCGCACACGCAATGCTTGCAGGGCAGGCAAAGCAGCTTGCAGAGCAGCTGGGTGTGACACCCGGTGCATTTTGCTTTTTCCGTCCCTCGGGGGATTACTTGGGGAAAGCTGCGCCTGCCCATCTGACAAGTACCGCTCAAAAGCTTTCGCTTTTGTTTGAAGCGGGAGCCGAGATCGCGCTGGTTGCCTCGTTCCCTGCTTTGCGCGATCTGAGCGTGGATGAGTTTATCACATTTTTGAAGCAGCACGGTTGCGTTGGCGTGGTATGCGGCTATGATTTCCGCTTTGGCAAGGGGGCTGCAGGCAATGCAGATGCTTTGCTTGCACATTTTGGAGAAGAACGCACGGTCATTGTGCCGCCGCAAACGCTTCCCGACGGACGTCGCGTAGCCTCTGCCGCCATTCGTGAGCTGATCGGGCAAGGTGAGGTTGGACAGGCAGCAGCCATGCTGGGACGCCCTTGGTCGTTGGATGCAAGCGTCTGTCACGGCAAGCATTTGGGCTCTTCTTGGGGATTCCCTACCGCCAATCAATATTTTCCACCGCGATCTGTTGTCCCCGCACACGGTGTTTATGCCGTGCGCTGCACGGTGGATGGGCAGACCTATGACGGTGTTGCCAACGTGGGCGCACGCCCGACAACGGACGGCAGCGGCGCACGCGTGAACTGTGAGACCTATTTATTTGATTTTGAAGGCGACCTGTACGGCAAGGTCGTACACACCGCCTTTTATGCTTTTTTGCGCCCAGAACAAAAATTTGAAGACGCCTGTGCGCTTCGCGCTGCCATTGCACGCGATGCCGATACCGCACGCGCTTATTTTCAAAATCCGGAATAAATACACAAAGAGAGGAGATATCGTTATGAAAAAAGTATTCCCTCTCTTTCTTTGCGCACTGCTCTTGATGCTCGGAATTTTTCCCGTTCATGCAGATCACAGCGACGTGGTTGCCCTTGTGCCTCCGCCCGATACCTCACGTGCCTCGGCCGTATACGTCTATCACATCAACAGCGGTACGGTCATGGTGGATAAGAATATAGACACAGTACGATTCCCTGCTTCAACCGTCAAGATCATGTCGGGGCTGCTTGCCTGTCAGCTTTCTAAGGACAAGCTTGACCAACAGATCACGATCACAAAAGAAATGCTGCAGGACATCGACGGCAGAGTAATGGGCCTTGAAGCGGGCGAAGTTGTCACCGTCAAGGATATGCTGTATGCAGGATTTTGCAGCGGATACAACGACGCTGTCTGTGTACTGGCTCACTCTCTTTGCGGCAGCATGGAAGATTTCGTACAGCAGATGAACCTGCAAGCCGCTGCACTGGGTGCATCACAGACCGTTTACACCAATCCCACGGGCTTGCATGATGACGCTATGGTCACCACCGCCGCGGACACCGCCAAGATCGCGCTTGCCGCAAACCAAAACACGCTTTATATGCAAATCACTTCAGCGGTCAAATACAAAATGCCCCCAACCAATCATTCCCAGGAGCGCACGCTGCATAACCGTAACAGTTTGATCTCCACGTATTACGGAATCGGTTATTTCAACGATGCCTGCCAAGGCATGAATGCAGGCAGCACCGATCAGGGCGGTTGGTGCACGGTTACAGTAGCAGAGCGCGAGGGAGATCGGTATCTTTGCGTGGTCATGGGTGCGGACGAGGATGAAAACTACATTTATTCCTATAAATATGCAAACGACCTTGTCAACTGGGCTTGCAAATCCTTTGCCACAAGGCAGGTATTGGAGGCAGGACAGGCTACGGTCAAAATTCCTGTGGAGAACACGGGACTGTTCGGTCTTGAGCTGGACGTTTGCGCCAAAGAGGCACTGACGGTTTATCTGCCGCGAGGCGCCTCGGAAGACGATCTGACGGTACGCTGCCATCTCAATCAGACCTCGCTTGACGCACCCGTAAAAGCAGGGCAAACGGTGGGGATTATCACGGTTTATTACAAGGATACGCCGCTTGGCAGCGTGGATGGAATCGTGCTGGAGGATCATGCACGAAATCCCATCCTGCACGGCATTTCCCTGCTCTCGGATTACGTAACCAGCCGCGCCTTTGCGGCAACTGCCGTTTGCGCGGTTTTGCTGCTTGGCGGCTATTTCCTGTATATCTTTTCCGGAGGATCCGTTCGCCCCAAGCGCGGAAAATACACGCGCAGCAAGCACAACCGCTATTGACTTGCTCCCACCCTTATGTTATAATAATCTCAATGATACGACAAGACTTGGAAAGAGGTATTTCATGCTTAAAACAGAAAGAAGTGCGGTGATGAATCTTGAGGGCGCGATCCGCGGCGCGCGCAACCCCATGAACAGCTGGAACAGAATGGACAGCTACTATGACGATAACGGCAACTACATACTCGGTCCCAACGACCTGGATCTTGCCAAGAGATTGGCACACGCAGGCAGCGATCACCGTAAATATCTGCGTCAGATCTTTGTCACGGTGGACATTACCGCACCGCTTTATTGGTGGAAGGAATTTGACACCTACAAGGTCGGCACCACCGCAAACTCCACCTCCACCATGCACAAGATCCATGCAAAGGAATTCTCCCGCGAGGATTTCTCCTGCGACAGACTGGACGAGGGCGGCCTTGCAGTGCTGGATAGCGTGATTGCATATCTTGAACAAGAGCGTCAAAAATTCCTTACCGATAAGAACGACAAGCAATCCTGGCACAACATGATCCAGATGTTGCCTTCCTCTTATAATCAGATGCGTACCGTCACGCTCAATTACGAAAATCTGATCAATATGTACTACGCGCGCCGCAATCATAAGCTGGCGGAATGGCACGTACTGTGCGACTGGATCCTGTCTTTGCCTTACGCAAACGACTTGATTTGCATCAAAGATGAAAAATGACGGATATTTAGATCGATTCTTGCATAATTTTGGAAAATCTCTCCGAATTTTCGGAGAGATTTTTATTTTTTTGCAATTTGCTATTGACAGAACTTTCATTTAGTGATACAATAGCTTTATCTTGTTAAAGTCCTTAAAAATCGGAGGTATTCATTATGAACAGAGTGTACAATTTTTCCGCAGGTCCTTCCATGCTGCCCCTTCCCGTGCTCGAACGCGCACAGGCTGAGCTGCTCTGTTATGGCGAGAGCGGTATGTCGGTTATGGAAATGAGCCATCGCTCTGCCGACTACATGCAGATCATCCAAAAAGCCGAAGCGGATCTTCGCAAGCTCATGCAGATCCCCGATAACTATAAGGTGCTGTTCTTGCAGGGCGGTGCCTCTACCCAGTTCGCATCCGTTCCGCTGAACCTGATGGGCAATTCCAAAAAGGCTGATTACGTAGTATCCGGCCAGTTCTCGGAAAAGGCTTACAAGGAAGCGCTGCGCATGGGATTTGATGCAAAGTGCATTGCAAGCTCCAAGCCCGACACATTTTCCTACATTCCCGCATTTACTAAGGATGACGTGCGTCCCGATGCGGCTTACGTACACGTATGCTACAACAATACTATCTTCGGTACCAAGTTCCCCGAAGTACCCGATACCGGTGACGTGCCGCTGGTAGCCGACATGTCCTCCTGCATTCTCTCCGAGCCCGTGGACGTTTCCAAGTTCGGCGTGATCTACGCAGGTGCACAAAAAAACATGGCTCCCGCAGGACTTACCGTGGTCATCGTACGCGAGGATCTGCTTGACCGTGCGCTGCCCGGTATCCCCACTATGCTGGAATGGAAGGTCATGGCTGAAAACGACTCCATGTACAACACCCCTCCCTGCTACGCGATCTACATGGCAGGTCTGGTTTACGAGTATCTTTTGGAGATCGGCGGTCTTGATGCCATTGCAAAGATCAACTACGAAAAGGCAGACATGCTTTACGATTATCTCGACTCCACCGATTATTATATCACGCATGCGCAGCCTGCTTACCGTTCGATCATGAACGTGACCTTCAAGACGGGTGACGAGGCGCTGGATAAGAAATTCGCCTCCGAAGCTGCCAAGGCAGGCTTTAAGAACCTCAAGGGACACCGCTCGGTGGGCGGTATGCGTGCATCCATCTATAACGCAATGCCCACGCAAGGCATTATTGATCTGATTGCCTTTATGAAAAAGTTTGAAGCTGAAAATCCCAAGAATTGATAGGAGTTCCCCATGAAAAATATTCAACTGCTCAATAAAATTGCCAAGGTAGGCCTTTCCAAGCTGCCTGCCGATTACGTCGTTGCCGACACTATGGATGCCCCCGACGGCATCATGGTGCGCTCTGCCGTCATGCACGACATGCCCCTGCCCGAGTCCCTTTTGGCCGTTGCACGTGCAGGCGCAGGCGTCAACAACATTCCGCTTGACAAGTGTGCCGATGCGGGCATCGTGGTATTCAACACCCCCGGTGCAAACGCCAACGGTGTCAAGGAGCTGACAATTTGCGCACTTTTGCTGGCTGCCAGAAACATTGTGGGCGGCATTAACTGGGCGCAGTCACTGGATCCCGCCACCGACGTGGCAAAGGCCGTGGAAAAGGGCAAATCCGCCTTTGCAGGCACCGAGCTGCGCGGCAAGACCTTGGGCGTTGTGGGTCTTGGTGCAATTGGCGGTATGGTTGCCAACACAGCCCTCGCCCTTGGCATGAACGTGGTCGGCTGCGATCCCTTCCTGTCGGTCGATGCCGCATGGCATCTGGATCCCAGAATCGTCAAGGCTGCTACCTTTGACGAGCTGTTTGCCACTGCCGATTATCTCTCCCTGCACGTCCCTGCAACCAAGGACACCAAGGGTATGGTCAATGCCGCTTCGATTGCAACCATGAAGGACGGTGCTAAGATCATCAACCTTGCACGCGCAGACCTTGTCGTGGCTTCAGACGTGATCGCTACACTGGAATCGGGTAAGCTTTCTGCTTACGTCACCGACTTCCCCACCCCCGAGCTGATCGGTGTGAAGGGCGCGGTCACCATTCCGCACTTGGGTGCTTCTACCGAGGAAAGCGAAGACAACTGTGCCGTCATGGCAGCAGAGCAGCTGGCTGATTATTTAGAAAACGGCAATATTGTCAACAGCGTCAACTTCCCTGCACTTTCCATGCCGCGTACGGGCGAGAGCCGCGTTTGCGTGCTGCATAAGAACATCCCCAACGTCATAGCAACCCTTTCGGCAGCCATTTCGGCCAAGGGACACAACATCGAAAATATGGCAAGCAAATCCAAGGGCGACTACGCCTACACCATGTTTGACATTTCGGGTACTATGTGTCCTTGCGAGATGAGCGGACTTGAAGGCGTGCTGCGCGTCAGATGTATTTAATACAAGCTATAAGGGACGGATTTCATTCCGTCCCCTTTTTATGTCATGATCTACCGATGCATCCTCAAGCGCATCCTGAGCGAAGGAGAATTTCACCGCAAAGCGGTGAAATGAAACGAAGTCGAAGTTTTGCGGAACGGATATTTCGCAGCACATGACTGCGAAATGCAGTGGAGCAAAACCGCCGCAGGCGGGATCTCCGATGAGTTTCCTCAACGTCTGCTCAGCCTTGGTTACATCTTGTAGACCAACTATAAAAAGTCAATAGGTTTAAGTGAAAATTATTCAGAAAAAACGGTGCCGTTTTTTTCGAGAGAAAAGATGACTCTGACGAGCTTTTTGGCAACATGAGAGGTGGCAACATTAAAGTGCTTACCTTCG
>JAFTLD010000069.1 GCA_017452945.1 Clostridia bacterium
GAGGCGCGTAGCAAAAGACCGCATCAAAAAGCGGCTTTTGCGTCGCAGCGCCGAGAATCAAGTCCTGTCACCCGTACCAACAGAAGAGGGATGCTGCGCGCAGCATACCTCTTCTGTTGGTACGGGTGACAGGCTCACTTGGGACTACTTCGAGTTTGTTGCATACCAAAAGATATATTGTGTAGGGGCGGATATCATCCGCCAGCACGCAACCGATTTATGGTCAGCGCCCCCAAACGGTATTCCGATCTCATTACGGGCGGGAGGATAATATCCTCCCCTACAAAAAGTTTTTGTCGTAGGTCAACCCCTACGAGTATTGTAATGTCAGGATAAATAAACTCAAGAACAACCCGAAAAAGTGCGCGACTATGATAGAACTTGCTTTCAGTGAGATCAGTTCAGCCAATTGAATACCCGTTGACTTACATGGCAAATATTTCCTTACCATCAAAGCATTCGAAATCCTCGACAAAATCTGTGAAAATTCCTTGCAGAAGGGTTTGACAATCCCTCGCTCCTATGCTATAATTAAAATAGATGAATGTTTTTACATGAATGGAGAATGACATGAATATCCATACCCTTATCCGCGCGCTTGTTGACTACGCCATTCGCACCGAGCTTGTTTGTCGTGAAGACGAGTCTTATATGATCAACTCTCTTTTGACCACGCTCGGTCTTACCGAGTATGAGCAGCCAACTGAGCCTGCACCCGAACTGCCTTTGGCCGACATCCTTGGTCAGATGTGCGATTATGCCTATGAAAAGGGGCTGATCGAGTCCAACACAGTAGTGTACCGCGACCTTTACGACACCGCGCTTATGAATGCCGTGACGCCCAGACCGAGTGAGGTCATCCGAACCTTCCGCACGCTGTACAAGAACGATCCCGAGGCCGCAACCGATTATTTCTATAAGCTCAGCCGCGATTGCAACTATATCCGTACCGACCGCATTGCCAAGAACCTTTGCTGGCAGTACGAGGGCAAGTATGGCACGCTGGACATCACGGTCAACCTCTCCAAGCCCGAAAAGGATCCTAAAGCCATCGCTGCTGCGCGTCTGCTGCCTCCTTCGGGCTACCCCAAGTGCGCGTTGTGTCATGAAAACGAGGGGTATGCGGGTACAGTCAGCCGTGCAGCACGTCAGACGCTGCGTCAGATTCCCGTCACTATGGCAGGGCAGGCTTGGTATCTGCAGTATTCGCCTTACGTGTACTATAACGAGCATTGCATCGCGCTGTCTGCTGAGCACAGACCCATGAAAATTGACCGTGCTATGTTTGAAAAGCTGCTGGATTTCGTGGAGATCTTCCCGCACTATTTCATTGGCTCAAATGCCGATCTGCCCATCGTGGGCGGCTCGATTTTGTCGCATGACCATATGCAGGGCGGACACTACACCTTTGCTATGGCGCGCGTAGGCAAGGAGAGCGACCTTTCGTTCCGCGGCTTTGAGGACGTGCAGGCCGAGCTGCTCAACTGGCCTCTGACCACCATTCGTCTGCGCAGCACCGGCAAGGCACGTCTGGTTGCCTTGGCCGACAAGATTCTGACCGCTTGGCGCAGCTATACCGATGCCGATGCGCAGATATTTGCCGAAACCGAGGACAAGCCGCACAATACCATCACGCCCATTGCGCGTATGGCACAGGATGGCAAGAAGTACGAGTTGGATCTGGTGCTGCGTAACAATCTGACCACCGAGGAGCATCCTTTGGGCCTTTACCATCCCCATGAAGATAAGCACCATATCAAGAAAGAGAATATCGGCCTGATCGAGGTCATGGGCCTGGCCGTATTGCCTGCAAGACTTTCAAGCGAAATGGAGATCTTGCGCAGTGCGATTTTGGATGGCACGGATCCCGCAAGTGTACCCGAGATCGCAAAGCATGCAGAGTGGGCAGCCGAGCTGCAGAGGAAATATACCTTTACCGAGGAAAATACTGCGGATATTCTGCGCCTGGAGATCGGTCGCGTGTTTGAGGCCGTACTGGAGGATGCGGGCGTGTATAAGTGTACGGCAGAGGGTAGAGCAGCATTTGCACGCTTTGTGGATAAGGTTAACGCGTAAACAGAACCAAGTGCAATGCGCCCCACGGTGGGGGTATATGACAATGCGCAACGGGAATCAGAACCCATATTTGCGCTAATGGTCGTATAAAGTGTTTGGGCAACCTGCGCAAACCTGCACGACGACGCAAAGCGTCGTGTGCGGGGTTCTGATTCGGTATACTTTTCGAAAGAAAGAGCAAGGGATGCTTTTTGCACCCCTTGCTCTTTCTTTGGAGCAGGCAACGGGAATCGAACCCGCAGCATCAGCTTGGGAAGCTGAGGTTTTACCACTAGACTATGCCTGCGAATATGGTTATTATATACCAAAGCCTTCGATTTGTCAATCCCCAAAGCTGATTTTTTATCGCCATATTTCGCAAAAAAGCAGAGCGCGTGCGCGCTCTGCAATATCGTCATTCTACGAACCAACAAAAATCAAGAATGATATTTCCATTGTCATCCGGTGTGGTGTATCGCGGACAGGTGCAATTCTCAAAGCACCAGGAAGCCCCGTCGGCGTCTTTCCAGATTGTCATCCCCGCTTCTTGAATGGTTGGCTTGCAACTGCCGCATAATGCGTGTACCTCGGCTTCTGCTCCATAAATCCAGCAAGTGCCAAGCCCTGCGGTTGCAGGGAAATCCACGTATTCAAAACCCTCGGGAACAGGCGTATCTGCGGGAACAAACATGCCAAGCCAATATTGCCATGGCTCTCCGTCCTTATGGCGTTCAAGACCGATATAACCGCCGCCGTTTTCCCAAATGGCAACGATTTTGTCGGTGCCACCCATGGCGGTTTCTATTGCGTCAAACCAGCCGTTACAGAACCATTCGCCCCAATGGCCGCCAACCTCGAAATATTTCTTTCCGATAAAACGCAGGGCAGGGGTAGATTCTCTGAATGTTTTTTGAATAGTAGGCATAATTTACTCCTTTTCTAACGGAACGTATATCCGTTCCGAATATTTTTTGCTGGATTCCACATAACTCTCCAACTCATAGTCGCCTGTGCGCCGATAGCCGTTTTGCGGGAGCCACACAGCACCAATCCAGTCCCAGGTGCGCCTGATGGTGTCCACGAATTCATGCTGTCCCGTGGGCGTTGTATCGAAAAGCGCATACAAGCCCCCGGAAACTGTCAACTCGGTCGTTCCCGTAAGGTCTCCGAAAGCCTGCTCTTTTTTGATGCAAATGGAATAATCGAGACGACCTTTTTGGGAATTGAACCTCATCGCTCCGAAATCCTCAACGATTTTTCCGCCGGAAAGCTTCGCTGAGAGTCCTTCCGCGTTATAGCGATTCCAAAAGTGCGGTGGAAAATCGGTGTCTGAAGGATAGCCGACGAGTGTGAAGCTGTCAAGATAGATCAACGACACGGCAGGGGGAGGGAAAGTCGGGTGCGGATCAAAGGGCTCATACAAACGCAGTGAGCAATTGGCTTCTCTGAATTCGGTGGGAAGGATGCGGTGCTCCGATTTGAAGGCGCGAGTAAAATTTTCTTTGGAGTTGAAACCGTATTCAAATGCGATATCCGACATAGGCCGCGTGCTGTTACCGATGCGGCGAATGATTTCGGTAAGTCTGCGTTTTCGTATGTAGTCAGCAGGTGTGAGTGAAACGGCGGCGCGAAACAGGCGCAGAAAATGATACTCGGAGTATCCCGCCACGCGAGCAAGTGTGGCATTATCAAGCACACCTTCTCGGTCATCCTTCAGGTGGGCTTCGATGTAATGAATTACCTGCATTACCTTAGATATGGGCAGGGTTTGTTCTTTGCGTTGGTTCATCATCTCACCTCGCTTTTATTATAGCACATGATTTTATCGGAGGATTGATAAATATTGCGGTATTTCGCAAAATTCCATAAATTTTCTTGCATTTATGATATCACATGGCCAGCTCAAAGTCAACAAAAAAGCAGAGCGCTTGCGCGCTCTGCAATTTTCTTCTTATGCAAGAACTTAAGCCAGCTCTGCGAAGTACTTGATGGTGCGAACCATCTGGCTGGTGTAGGAGTTCTCGTTGTCGTACCAAGAAACAACCTGTACCTGGTAGGTGTCGTCGTCCAGCTTAGCAACCATGGTCTGGGTGCTGTCGAACAGAGAACCGTAGGAGATACCGATGATGTCGGAAGAAACGATCAGATCCTCGTTGTAGCCGAAGGAAGCGGAAGCCTGAGCCTTCATAGCAGCGTTTACGCTGTCAACGGTGATGTTCTGACCCTTAACAACTGCAACCAGAATGGTGGTGGAGCCGGTGCAGGTGGGAACTCTCTGAGCGGAGCCGATCAGCTTGCCGTTGAGCTCGGGGATAACCAGACCGCTAGCCTTAGCAGCACCGGTGGAGTTGGGAACGATGTTCTGAGCGCCTGCTCTTGCACGGCGGAGGTCACCCTTTCTGTGGGGGCCATCGAGACTCATCTGGTCGCCGGTGTAAGCGTGAA